>CAMAYS010000137.1:0-5759 GCA_945862545.1 Bifidobacterium breve
ATCCCGTCGACCGTGACCGACCCTTTTTCGACGAGGTAGCGCATCATTGCTTGGGGGACACGTACGACTAAATCAGGTGCCGGTGAAACAACCTCGCCAACCCCATCCACATGACCGAGCACCATGTGCCCGCCGAGGCGATCGCCCAAAGCCATCGGTCGTTCCAGATTGACCCGCGCCCCAACACTCAACTTGCCTGTTGTCGTGCGGTCAAGAGTCTCTTGGCTGACATCGGTATCCCACCAGGCTTGATCACCGTCAACACCTTGATCCACCAAAGTCAGGCAACATCCGTTCACCGCGATGGAGGCCCCGAGAGCGGAATCCTGCAAAACCGTGCTGGCTGCGATCCGCAAGCGCACGCCAGAACCCCATTCGGTGGTGACGGGGCGCGAGTCCAAAACTGCGCCCAACTCCTCAACAATGCCAGTGAACATAAGGGCAGGGTAGCGGTAGTTTTGCCAGGTGTTGGCAGCCAGATGGTCAATTTTGCCCCCAGCGGACCTCAGTCCCTACCCCGCACACTGGTACGAGGCTGAACGCAATAGCCCGCACCCGCTCGGTGGAAGCCCTGATCAGTGCCCGTAGGCTGAGGGGGTCTGTTGGGGTTTCGACTCTGGCACGATGCGAACCATCACCTGATGGGGCGCGACCTCCGAGTCGTATTTATACGGAAGGCAGGGACAGCTATGGCTGGTATTCCCAAAATTGAAACTATCTCAGCGAATCGCACTCACGAGTCAGATACTGGCTCGCCTGAAGTTCAGATAGCGTTGCTCACCGAGCGGATTAGTCATCTCACAGAGCATCTCAAGGATCACAAACACGACCACCACAGTCGTCGTGGATTGTTGATGATGGTAGGTCGTCGGCGTCGTCTTTTGGACTACGTCAAAGGTCGCAACGTCGAGCGTTATCGCGAGATCGTTGCCAAGTTGGGTCTACGTCGCTGAGACGCAGTTCCAACTGCAATACACATAACAAACAAACCGAGTAGTGAAGGTTTGGTTGTCAGTCGCCGTGGCCGTCACCGAGGTGCCGACTTAGCCGACTGGGAGCCGACCCGCTACTCCATATGCAATCCGGCAAGGAGCCGAGATTGCGCGAAAGGAGCTCGCCATGGCCGACGCCATCCGAGTGTCGGGTCCCATTGGGGGAACCGACAAGACCCTGACGTTTGAAACAGGAAAACTGGCTCTTCAGAGTCAGGGAGCAGTTGTTGCCAGCATTGGTAACAGCATCGTTCTTGCTACTGCAAACGCCGCCAAAGATGTCCGTCCGGGCATTGACTTTTTCCCATTAACCGTCGACGTGGAAGAGCGGGCCTATGCAGCCGGCAAAATTCCCGGCGCCTTTTTCCGTCGTGAGGGACGTCCAAGTGAAGCAGCAATTTTGACCTGCCGACTCACGGACCGTCCATTGCGTCCAGCCTTCCCCGATGACTTCCGCAACGAAGTGCAGATCGTTCTCACCATTTTGGGTGCCGACCAGATCAACCCGCACGACGTCCTAAGCATCAACGCCGCTTCGGCTGCCTTGATGATCAGCGGAATCCCATTCGATGGTCCGATTGGTGCAGTACGTATCGCTTTCACGCAAGACGGCACATGGACTCCTCACCCCACCTATGTTGAGGGTGAAGAGGGAACATTCGAACTGGTTGTTGCCGGTCGTGAACTTGACAACGGAGACGTTGCAATCATGATGGTTGAAGCCGGTGGAACCGAAAAGAGTTTTGACTACTACGCCAATGGTGCGCCAAAGGTTGACGAAGTTGTTCTCGCTGGTGGCCTTGATGCCGCAAAGCAGTACATCAAAGAGTCGATCGCTTTGCAGCGTCAGTTGTTGGCTTCGGTCATCGCAACTCGTGGACCAATTTCTGCGCTGAAGTACACACCAGTACTTGATTACGGTGACGATGTATGGACTGCTGTTGAAGCAATCGCAACGCCATTGTTGGCTGATGCAGTGCGCATCGCTCTGAAGTCTGAGCGCAACGCTGCTACTGATGCTGCTGGTAACGCTGCCGTGGCGCAATTGGCTGGTTCTGCTGATGCTCCATTCGCTGGTCGCGACAAAGAGATCAAGGAAGCTGTTCGCAGCCTCACCAAAAAGTTGGTGCGTAAGCGCGTCGTTGAAGACGGCATCCGTATCGACGGTCGTGGACCACGCGATCTTCGTCCAGTCTCGGCCGAAGTTGGTGTTCTGCGTACTGCACACGGTTCTGGATTGTTCCAGCGTGGAGAAACTCAAGTGATGAACGTGACGACTTTGGCCATGCCCCGCATGAACCAGATGCTTGACACTTTGTCGCCAGTGAACTCCAAGCGCTACATCCACCACTACAACATGGCCCCATGGGCTAACGGTGAAACCGGTCGCGTAGGTACGCCTAAGCGTCGCGAAATCGGACACGGTGTTTTGGCTGAGCGTGCATTATTGCCAGTTGTTCCTAACCAAGATGACTTCGCTTATGCGTTGCGTTTGGTCAGCGAAGTGATGAGTTCAAACGGTTCTACATCAATGGCCGCGGTTTGCTCAAGCAGCCTGTCGTTGATGGATGCCGGTGTGCCAATCAAGGCAGCCGTTGCAGGTATCGCTATGGGACTCATCTACGCCGAGGGTAAGTACCTCAGCCTGACTGACATTCTGGGAGCCGAAGATGCTTTCGGCGACATGGACTTCAAGGTTGCCGGAACTTCTGAAGTGGTGACTGCATTGCAACTCGACACCAAGATTGATGGCATTCCCGCCGATGTCTTGGCGGCGGCTTTGCAGCAGGCCAAAGAAGCTCGGATGACAATTCTCGAGGTCATGAACGCGGCAATTTCCAAGGGCCGTGACACTGTGGCAGAGACTGCTCCGAAGATTATTTCGATCACCATTCCGATGGACAAGATCGGCGAAGTCATTGGACCAAAGGGCAAGGTCATCAACACCATCCAGCAGGAAACTGGCGCCGACATTGCTGTCGACGACGATGGAGTTGTCGGCATTGTGACGATCGGTGCTGTCGAAGCATGGAGAATGGAAGACGCCAAGGCTCGTATTTTGGCAATCGTCGATCCTCCTAAGGCAGAACTCGGTGCGATCTACAATGGTCGTGTTGTCAGCATCACTAAGTTCGGTGCATTCGTCAACATCCTTCCTGGTCGTGATGGTCTGATTCACATCTCGAAGCTCGGTGCTGGCAAGCGCATCAACAACGTGGAAGATGTTTTGACACTCGGTCAGGAAATCGAAGTTCGCGTTGAGGACATCGACGACAAGGGCAAGGTCAGTTTGACTTTGGCTGGCGACCCACCGGTTGCTGCTTCAGCCCCAGCGGCATCGGCACCTCGTGCTGCTGCACCTGCGACTGGTCCTGTGACTGTCAGTTTCGATGACGCTTTCGACAGCGAGATCAGTAGTGAACTTGGCGACCTCGGCCCCGGTGGCGAAGCTGGTGGCTCGGAGCGGGCACCCCGTGACGACCGTGGTGGCCGTGGCGGAAATGACCGCGGTCCTCGCCGTCATCGCTGATTAACCAACCAATAACTGAGTAACGACAGGCTCCCGATCTCGAAAGAGACGGGAGCCTGCCTCGTTCTAGGGTTTATGATCAAGGTATGGCTGATTCAAAAATTCGCGTCGGGGTATTTGGTGCCGGTGGGCGCATGGGGGCAACCGTGTGCGATGCAGTCACGGCCGACCCTGACCTCGAATTAGTGGCCGCAGTTGACCCCGCATGTGTGGGCACAGTCATCCACGGCATCTCCATCGCTGCTGACCCGCGCGCTATGGCCGATGCTGGCGTGCAAGTAGCCATTGACTTCACTGTTGCCGCTGCTTCACGTACGAATTTGCAGTGGTGCGCATTGCATGGTGTTCACGCGGTCGTGGGAACAACCGGATTCACTGATGCCGACATCGCTGGTTTTCGTTCTGTCTTTAGTTCATCAAACTGCATGATCGCTGCCAACTTCGCGATTAGCGCAGTGCTGATGATGAAGTTCGCCGAGATGGCTTCACCATGGTTCGAGACTGCTGAAATCATTGAGTTGCATCACGACAATAAAGCCGATGCCCCAAGTGGTACCGCTGTCGCAACGGCCAATCGCATGGCCGCAGCTTCAGGTGAATGGGCTTCTGACCCAACGACTCATGAAGTGATACCAGGTGCACGCGGAGGCAAGGGCCCTGCTGATATCCGCGTACATTCGGTCCGCATGCGCGGCATGGTGGCTCATCAAGAAGTCATCTTGGGTGCAGCGGGACAAACGCTGACCATTCGTCAAGACAGTTATGACCGAGTGAGTTTTATGCCAGGTGTGGTCTTGGCCTGCAAAAAGATCGCTGACTTGCCGGGCGTGACGATGGGTCTTGAACCTGCTTTAGGTTTTTAACTTTTAGAGGTGTTCAAGAACGATTTCGCAAGCGCTGACGGTGATCCCGCCGCCTTCTTCAACATTGAGTTCGGTGATGACACCATTTTCAATGACTGCCGAGTAGCGCTGTGAACGTGATCCAAGTCCGAAGCCCGAACCATCCATGGCAAGTCCCATAGCGGCAGTGAACACACCAGAACCATCGGCGAGCATCAGGATGCCTTCGGCACCACTGCTCTTACCCCACTGATCCATCACCCAAGGATCATTGACGCTGACACAGGCAATGGTGTCAACACCTTTGGCACGAAGGGCGGCCAGATTCTTGACATAACCAGGCAAGTGCACCATTGAGCAGCCAGGCGTAAATGCTCCAGGTACGGCGAACAGAACAACTCTTCCTTTGCCCAATACATCAACCGAGTTGACGGGGGAGGGCATGCCATTGTCGCCAAGAACGTGGAGTGTGACGTTGGGGATCTGGTTTCCTACTGAAATGGTCATGAAGTTTCCTTTGTTTGGGGATTTACTGAGATGGGGTTTGTTACAGAGTAAATGTGCGATCACTGTTCGCTTGGATACTGTCAATCTCTACTTACTGTAGATGTTCTGCTGCGGTTTTTGCGAGCGGACTGCAGAAATGAAAGAGCAAATAATCCGCCGACGACGTACCACTGGTAGGCCTCCATCCATTCGAGAAATGATCGGATTTGATCTTCAAAGGCTTTGCCTCCTGCCCACATCACCGCAAGGCGGATGGCGATACCAGTGGCGAGGAGCGAGGCATATTTGATCGGTGCGATGCGGCGATGACCAGCCATCATCCACACCAAATTTGACCCACAGAAAAAAATGATCACTAACCAACCAGCGCGGTCCATGGCCTTGGCGAACCAGCGGTAAATCGCCGGCAATTCACCAACCTGCTTTTCCGTCCATCCGAGGGCGCGATCCCCATACCAGCGACCCAGAAAAAACAGGACCATCCCAGCAACAAAAACCCGCGTGAAGCCAATGAGGGCGAAGGGCAAGGGATCAATGAAGGGGACAGAGGCAAAAAGATTGCGGTTGCGACTTGAGAGTGCCAAGACCACCGCTGGGCGCTCATCAACCCAGGCGGGCCCAACATTGCTACCAAAGGTTCCCACAGCGAAAAGGAATCCCGACGTCACAAGAATCAACTTTTTTCTGGATGCAGAGACGTTTTCGTCGTGGGGAGATAGGGCTTCGGACATACTCTGCCAATCTAAGCGAGAGTACGCTCAGAGAGTCACACAAGGGGGAAATTATGTCGGCAGAAATTTCGCAGATTCCAGGATTGATGCAAGAAGTACCGCTGAGTATCTTGCATCTCTTTGATCGCGCCGAGAGATATTTCGGGCATAAGACAAT
>CAMAYS010000138.1:0-5644 GCA_945862545.1 Bifidobacterium breve
TCCGTGGAATGGGCAACGAATCTCCGAGCAATGCCCGTCATAATCTTTGAGTCGACGACCGCGGTGTAGACACGCATTTGGATACGCCTTGATGGACCCATCGTCTTGACGGACCACGATGTAGGACTGATTGGTGATGTCGTAGACGACGTAATCACCGGCATCTGGGATTTGCTCTTCGCGACATGCGAACTGCCAGACCCGACTCCACAACCGTTCTTTCTCAATCTCGTGCCACTCTCGCGAGATGTAACGCTCAACGGGGATGTCCGTATCACCTAGATAGAGGGGAGATTCAAGGCGCAGCACCGCAGGGACTGGATGGGTGTCGGCGTCAAGTAACTCCTGATAACTGACCCCAGGAGAGCGGGCAGGTCGAGGTTCAAGAGTCGTCATACAACCATTATTGACCATCCGATTACTTTTGAGTGGTACTGAGGTGTCCGAATGTCAATCAGGCAAGAAACTGTCAATCTCAGTTAGGGCTACGAGGGGGTCGCGAACCTCAATTGTGGTCCAGGAAAAGGTTTGCGCCATGGAAATATTTTGCGGGAAATCATCGAGATACAAAATCTCGGAGTGCTGGACTTGAAGCATCTGGGCCGTGGCCTCATAGATCGCCGGTTCTGGCTTGCGGGCGCCGATGGCGAAGGACTCAACCACTGCTGAGAAGTCCTCAAAACGGAGATCTCTTTGCATCGTTGGACGAAATTCGGCAAAGGAGTTAGTCAGCAGTCCAGTTGCGTAACCCCGTTTACGTAACTCGCTGACCTTATCCAACATCGGGGTGATCACCGAGTACTGCCCAGGGGCCATGAGGGCTTCAATTTCGTCGCCCACCAAATGCACGCCATGCGGCGTTGCCCACGGCTGGAGACCTTCTTGAATGGCGGAAACGGCAATCTCTCCGCGCTCAGCTTGATGCCAAGGGTGAGAACCACTCTCGTGGGGCCCCAAAAGAATGCTCAACATGGTTGCCACGTCCACCCCGTGGTCCACGGCGATGTTATGGAGTTGATGGGTGATCGAAGTAATCAGGACTCCGCCGAAATCAAAAACTATTGCCCGAATGTTCGTTCCCTGTGGAGTGGCATCAAGCATTTCGCCTACCCTATAAGTGTCATTCCCTTTGCTCGTCATCAGGGCAAGGGATCAGCTTTCAATTCAGTGGGGGAGAAGACAGTGCTGACTTACGCAAATATTTTTGAGGCGCATGCCGACGAGTTTCCTGATGCAGTGGCAATTGCTTGCGGTGACGTGGAAGTCACATGGTCGCAATATGACGAACATGCAGCGCGTCTCGCTACGGCCTTTGAAATCAACGGCCTTGGCGAACACTCAAAGGTTGGCATGTTCATGTACAACTGCCCAGAGTATTTGATTACCCAATATGCAGCCTTTAAAAATCGGGTCACGCCAGTCAATGTCAACTATCGCTATCTTGACGATGAGTTGCTCTATCTCTTAGATAACGCTGATTGTGAAGCTCTTGTTTTCCATTCAAGTCTTGGCGATCGTATTCAACGAATCGCGCATCGTTTGCCCAAATTGCGACTCTTGATAGAGGTTCTTGATTCCTCCTCGGCTGGAGTCATCGGGGCGATTCCATGGGAATCGGTTCTCGATGATCACGATCCAGCGACACGTATTGTTCGCGGAGTTGACGACTTGTACATGTTGTACACCGGAGGCACAACGGGGATGCCAAAAGGCGTGATGTACCCGATGGGCTCCTTTACTGAGGGTTTCTTAGGCTTTTATACAAATTCAGCTGGGCTTCCCGCTATCACGAGCATTGAAGGAGTGACGGCGTTAGCCAAAATGATTCATACAGGTTCGGGTCAACCAGTCGGAATGCCTTGCTGTCCATTGATGCATGGCACAGGTGTCTGGCTGGGTGCATTGGTTCCTCATTTGATGGCCGGCAAAGTAGTTCTACTTGAGGGGCAGTCTTTTGACGCCGCGGAAATGTTCCGTGTTGTCGAGCGTCATGGAGTCGGCACCTTGATCATTGTCGGTGACGCTTTCGCCCGACCAATGGTGCAAGCTCTCAAACAACAATCAGACACCGGGACTCCCTTTGACACGTCGGCAGTGAAAATGATTATGTCAACTGGCGCAATGTTCTCGTCAGACATCAAGGCCGAAATTTTTGAATATATGCCGACCACAGTTGTGATGGACATTCTCGGTTCCAGTGAAGGTGGAATGGGCCAGACAATGGCCACCAAGGCGAATATCAATACAACTGCCAAGTTTGGAGCGATGCCCAATACCAAGGTCATCAACTTTGAGACTGGTAAAGAAGTTGTTGCGGGTTCTGGTGAACAAGGCATGGTTGGCGTGAGCGGCTCTGGCGTGCCGATTGGCTACTACAAAGATCCAGAAAAATCAGATCGGACTTTTAGAAGTTTTGACGGCGTTCGTTACAGTTTCCCTGGCGACATGGCAGTTGTTGAAGCCGACGGAACGATCACTCTGTTGGGTCGCGGTTCCAACTGCATCAATACTGCAGGCGAAAAGGTTTTCCCCGAAGAAGTGGAAGAAGCCGTCAAAACCCATGATGTGGTGGCGGACTGTCTAGTTTTCGGAATCCCCGATGAGCGCTTTGGACAGCGCGTGGTTGGTGTGGCCTCAGTCAACCCAGGGGAGCGAATTCCTACTGGAGAAGAAGTCATTGCCTACACGAAGACGAAACTCTCGAGTTATAAGGTTCCCAAGCAACTCGTATTCGTCACGACGGTACCGCGTGCTCCTAACGGAAAAGCCGATTATGGGACGGCGCGTACTCTGTTTGAAGAAGCTCAAGGATCGTCGCAATCATGACTGCTGTTGAATCTGAAATAGGAAAGGACCGCAGTACGGGTCCATCAGTTCAGGACCTTTTGGTTGCTGATTCGCGCCAGGTGCCATTGTCTTTGACGGATCATTCCTATGTCTCTCAAGGCAAGGCCGATGTCCCCAAACTGCGCTACACCTCGCACGAGTTCGCCGCTTTAGAAAATGAGTACATGTGGACTCGGACATGGCAGATGGCATGCACTCTGGACGAGTTGGCGCAACCAGGCGATCATGTCGTGTACGACGTGGCTGATCAATCACTGATTGTGACGCGGACAAAAGACGGATCAATCAAGGCTTTCCACAACTCATGTCTGCACCGTGGTACAAAGTTGCGAGTTGAGGATGGACGAGTAGCTTCTTTTCGCTGTCCGTTTCATGGTTGGCGTTGGGATCTCAACGGCGAATTAGCAGAGATCCCTGCGCAATGGGATTTCCCACAAGTGTTGCATGAGAGTGACACTGATTTACCGCAGGCATTAGTGGCCGTTTGGTGTGGATTTGTTTTCGTCAACCTTGATCCTGAGGCGATGCCATTTGAGAAAGTTGCCGACAAACTGATTGAGCATTTCGGTCGTGACTTCAATATGGAAAATCGTTATAAGGCTTTTCATGCTGTGAAGGAGGTCCCCGCTAACTGGAAGGTGTGCATGGAGGCTTTCGCCGAGGGGTATCACGTGATCGCCACGCATCCACAGATTCTCGAATTCGCGGGTGACACCAACAGTGAATATTCCATTTGGGCAGATTCACCATATGTGACGCGCTTCATCAACGGCTTCGGCATCCAAAGTCCACATCTTGGTGATCTCAGCGAGCAACAGGTTGCTGACGCCTACTTAGCTTTTTCGGCTCGTTCGGCGCGTGGCTCAGTTGAAGTGCCCGATGGTTCGTCGGCACGCGAAGTAGTCGCCGAGATTTTCCGATCGGTGATGGGTCCGATTTATGGCAAAGATCTTTCCAACGTTTCTGATTCAGAAATGCTTGACGCGCATCTGTATCACTTGTTTCCAGCCTTCGCCCCATGGGCCGGCGTGGGACAATCACTGACGTATCGCTGGCGCCCTGGTCCCACGCCTGACACTTGCTACATGGATGTGTTGCGCATGATGCCAGTTCCCGATGGGCAGGAGCGACCTGCGCCTGCTCCGATTCAACGCCTCAGACTCGAGCAGTCATGGAAAGAAGCCGAGGGGATGTCAGGATTAGCGGATGTCTTTGAACAGGACATGGCTAACTTGCCGAAGGTTCAACTCGGACTCAAAATCACCGCCAAGAACGCCAAGAAGGGTGTCAGTTTTGGTCTGTATCAAGAGGCGCGAATGCGTCTCATTCACCGACACATTGATCAGTGCATCATCGACGGTTTGAGTGCTGATCACCGTGATGTCAGCGAATTGACACCGTTTATCACGCCGCCAGGTTGATGGGGTTGGCATACAAATGTTGACAGAAAACTGGGCCACTTTGTGGGAAGCCTTGGCAGCATCGCAGCCAGATCATGTTGCAGTCGTGATTGGCGATACACATATCCGTTGGCGAGATCTTGACGAGCGCGCCTCGCGTATCGCTTCACTCTTTGACTCGTACGGGGTTGGTCATGATGCCAAAGTCGGACAACTGTTATACAACTGTCCAGAATATTTAGAGACTGCCTATGCCTCATTCAAGGTTCGCGCGAGCACAGTCAATGTTAACTTTCGTTATAAAGCACCTGAGATCATTCATGTTTTGGCAGATTCGGGTGCCTCGGTGTTGGTGTATCACGCTGCTTTTCGTGATGTAGTTCGCGAAGCGCGTCCTTTACTGCCAAAGGTGCGCTTGTTTTTGCAGATAGACGGTGGTGATGAGAGCGAACTACTTGACGGTGCCGTTGACTATGCCCAAGCCATTGAGTCATTCTCGCCAATGGCACCGATTGCGCGATCAGGAGATGATTCCTTATTGCTGTACACCGGTGGAACAACAGGCTTACCGAAGGGTGTTGTCTGGAGCCACACTGGACTATTTGGGGCTTTGGCATTTACTGGGTATGCGTCAATGGGTTTGGCATTGCCCGAAACTGTGGCCGATGTGGCACGAGTTGCCAGTGAACTCAATGGCGCAGGAAAAAGCCCAGTAAACATGACAGCACCTCCGCTAATGCACGGGACAGCGATGTTTTTAGCTTTCTCAACTTTTGTACTTGGCGGTACGGTCGTACTTCTTGGTGGGAGACGCTTTGATGCCGCTGAACTGTTGCGTCTAGTTCAGCGTGAAAAAGTTTCTCAACTCTCAATAGTTGGAGACGCATTTGCCCGCCCAATTGTTGAAGAACTGAAACGCGCAGAGTTATCGGGAGAACCCTACGATCTTTCCAGTCTCGGCCGCATTGTTTCGACGGGTGCGACCTTGTCCTCAGAGATGAAAAGTGCCCTCATGGAGCGTGCAACTCAAGCAGTTGTAATGGACATGATCGGGGCATCTGAGGGTGGGCCATTTGCAGTGGCAATGACGATGCCTGGTCAAGACCCAGTGGCAACTGCCGCATTTATGGCGACTCCCAATACATCGTTATTTGACCCGCAAACTTGGGAAAAGATTCCTTTTGGAAGTGGTCGCAACGGAGTTCTCGCGGCTGCGGGAGCAATGCCCGACGGATATTTTGGCGATGCAGAAAAAACAGCACAGACATTTCGCGTCATTGATGGTGTGCGTTACACGATTCCCGGTGACTTCGCGGAAATTGATGAAGATGGAACTGTGCATCTTCTCGGACGCGGTTCGGTGTGCATTAATACGGGTGGAGAAAAGGTCTACCCCG
>CAMAYS010000139.1:0-5636 GCA_945862545.1 Bifidobacterium breve
CTTGGCGCCCAATATTTCGCACAATCCTCACAAAATGGCATGACATCAATCGCTTCGTTTACGTACCCGCAACTTCAGCGGTGTTGAACCAAAATTGAATGCCTCACGAATACTGCGCTCAAGGTAACGCAAATAGGTATGTGGCAACTCGCGATTGACAAACAAGGTGAAAGTTGGAGGATCGGTGGCACCTTGCAAGGCATACATCACTTTGGCTCCTCCGCCCGCGGGTTGGCGCTGCTGAGCATCTGCGATCACACGGTTGACATCACGCGTCGGAATACGGCGGTGGTACTGCAAAATCGCCTCTTGCAACACGGGTCGAAGTTTGTGCACACCCTTACCAGTGAGTGCCGAAACCTTCAACACTGGCGCGTCATCAACGAAATACAATTTGCGTTTCACTTCAAGATCAATGCGTTCGCGCTCTTCGGCATCTTCAATGAGTTCCCATTTATTGAGCATGATCACAATCGGACATCCGGCAGCATCAATACGCTCTGCTAGACGTTGATCTTGAGCAGTAATACCTTGAGTGGCATCAATGACAAATAAAGCAATGTCGGATCCATCAACTGCACGCAGGGCACGCACTAATGAGTAATACTCTGCGGAATCGTCAATGCGCGAACGACGACGCATACCCGCCGTATCAACGAAGATCACGGGACCATCTTCGGTCTCCACCAAAGTGTCAATGGAATCACGAGTTGTACCAGGCATGTCGTGAACGACCGCCCGATCCTCCCCCACTAAACGGTTGAAAAGAGTGCTTTTACCGACATTCGGCCGACCTACCAAAGCAACGCGTGGGGTCTTTTGATCCCCAACGGCCGTCAAATCTTGGTCGAGTCCGTAGTTCGGCATGTACTCGTCGCTCAACGGCGAACTCGGCATGCGAGCAATCACTTCATCAAGCAAGTCACCAGCACGACGACCGTGCAACGCACTCACTGGGTACGGGTCGCCAAGACCTAATGATAAAAAGTCCCAACGATCTGACTCACGGCGATCATTATCGGCTTTATTGACAACAACCATGACCTCAGCATCACTCTTACGAAGCCAAGCGGCCATCAACTCGTCGTCGTCTGTTAAACCAACCGAACCATCAACCACAAAAATCACCAAGTCGGCTTGACGCACGGCGGCTTCAACCTGACGACTGACCTTGGTTTCAAGTTCTGACCCGCCAGGCATCCAGCCCCCTGTGTCCACCAATGTGAATCGGTGACCTAACCAGTTTGCTTCAAGTTCCTTGCGATCGCGAGTAACGCCTGGTCGATCCTCAACAATGGCTGCTTGCTCGCCAATGACTCGGTTGAACAGCGTGCTTTTACCGACATTCGGTCGACCCACAATGACTGCAACTGGGAGTTGAACTTCTGATACTTCACTCATCTGGCCACTTCCAATGCTCGTCGCAGCGCTATTCCGTCTGTTGCCACGATCTCAACTGGTCGTGGTAAATCTTGCGGTGTGAGCCCATCGAGGAAACGACCTTCGGATAGACAAACGTCTGGAAGTAGATAGCGGTGACCTTGAGGTTGCGTTGAGAGAACCTTGGCTATGTCTTGGCCCACCATCAAACCAGTCACTGCGGTGTTGCCACCAAAGAAATCATTAGCAACTGTGACGATGCGTACATCATCACGACCACAGCGATCAATCAAGGGTTGGAGCACCTCTGCACCATAGGGAGCGGTCAAGATCCCCACTGGTGCAGTACGTCGGGGCAACAGTGCGACTCCCGTCGAATCACCGAGTGCGGAACTGCTACAGCCGCGCAAACCTGTATCTCCTGCTGGATTTCGCGGGGCCCGGTAGCCCTCGGCGGGAGCGCCATCCACTGCTGCAAAAAAGCCACTTTGGGGACCAGTTGGTAAATCTAAGCGACCATCAAACTCCCACTCAAATGTTCGCGCCATTCCAATGCCGTCCTCATGCAAACCGAAACCTTCGTAATCTTCACCAACTGGAAAGGCCATGTCAGCCATCAGGTAATACTCATCTGCCGCAAAGACCATGCGATGACCCACGTGTGTGAGAAATATTTTTTGCCAGCGCTCAACTAATTCAACAACAGCGCGCGCCTCATCTTGAGTGTGCGCACGCATGGTTGCTTCAGTGTTGTAACGACTGATACCGAGTGGAACTAAGGCCACATGATGAAGATCTGCATAACGATCAAGAATTCCGATCATTGAATCTTCAAGGACGTCTCCATCGTTCACCCCAGGACACACAACGATCTGCCCGTTCACGCAAATGTCATGATCAAGAAGTTGCCGGAGCCAGCGCAGACTCATACCGCCGCGCGGATTACGTAACATCTCACTGCGCACTGTCGGATCAGTTGCGTGAATACTGACATTGAGTGGCGATAAGCCTTCAGTAATCACTCTCTCCAGATCTGCCTCGGTGAAACGGGTCAGGGTTGTGAAGTTGCCGTACAAGAAACTTAAACGATAATCATCGTCTTTGAGATACAGACTCTGACGCATGCCGGGGGGCAACTGATAAATGAAACAAAATGCACAATGGTTATCGCATGTGCGAACTCGATCAAAGAGAGCGCTTGAAACCTCTGCCCCGAGGGGTTCGCCAGCCTTTTTCGTCACCATGGTGTGTTGTTCAATACCACCGCGCACAAAATCGATTTCGACTTCGGCCTCATCAGCAATCAGGCGCCATTCAATGATGTCTCGTGGAATCATCCCATTCAGCATCCGAACTTCATCACCTGGTTGCATACCGGCTATGTCGGCAGCTGAATTAGGGGTGACCGCCACCACAACGGGCGCAGATTGCTTGGCAGACATACGTGCAGGCTACCTGCGCCATCTCATCTAGAGCCGTGGAGCATTAGCCTGATCCCTATGGATGTCGTCACCACCAAGGTCGAGCGTGTGCTCTTAGCGGCACCTCGAGGCTTCTGCGCTGGCGTTGAGATGGCCATTAAGGCACTGGCTTGGATGGTGCGGAGTTTTGATGCCCCTGTGTACTGCTACCACGAAATAGTCCATAACAAGTTAGTCGTTGAACGTTTTGAACAATTGGGTGTGATTTTCGTGGATGAGATCAGCGAAGTCCCCGAAGGATCACCGATCATGCTCTCCGCGCACGGATCAGCCCCAGACGTAGTGCGGTCAGCACGCTCTCGGGGTTCTGTGGTCATTGATTCGGTGTGCCCGCTGGTCACCAAGGTGCATCACGAAGTCAAGGTTCGCGTTGGCAAAGGCTTTCACATTGTCTATGTCGGACACGAAGGCCATGAAGAAGCCGTCGGCACAATGGCTGTTGCTCCAGACTCAATTTCGCGAGTTGAATCAATCTCTGAAGTTGATGCGCTTCCCGAATTCACAGAACCAGTCGCGCTGCTGGCCCAAACAACATTGTCCCATCGAGATTGGGCAGAAGTCGCTGTTCGAGTTCAAGAGCGTTTCCCCCAAGTCTGGACACCGGGGCGAAGCGATCTGTGTTTCGCCACAACGAACCGACAGTCAGCATTAATGTCGATGGCCCCTCGATGTGATGCCATCATCGTCATTGGGTCGGCTAACTCATCAAATACGCGAGCCCTTGAACGCCTCGCACGCGAGGCTGGATGCGCCAGAGTTTTCCGAGTGAATTCGGCCCACGAATTGCCTTCCGACTTAAGCGGCACAGTGGGAGTCACAGCGGGTGCTTCAGCGCCAGAAGAATTAGTTGATGCGGTGATCGCCAGACTCGCACCGTTGTACGGTGTTGAGGAAGTGCGCATCACAGATGAAGACGAATACTTCCCTCCACCACGCAATCTGCGCGATCTGCAAATTGCCATCGAGACTGCAATCACCACGATGTGTGGGGGTTCAATGACATCTCGTCCAAGCGTTGATGATCGCTCTTTGGGTGCGAGTTACGTGCTTGCAAGTTTGTGAACCATGCTTTCTCCAAGTTCACAGACCATACGATTGTTCTTACATATCCTGAGCGCCTCAGTTTGGGTTGGCGGGCAAATAGTCATCGGCGTCCTCGTTCCCAAGATGCGCCGCTTCTCAGCAGATAGCACCAAGATTCTTACTCACGCATTTGCCCGCGTCGCCTGGCCAGCCTTTGCCCTCTTAGTTATCACCGGTATTTGGAATATTCTTGCGGTTGATGGCACAGACCTCTCGACGGCATATCAAATCACCATGTTCGTGCACCTTTTGATGGGTGTGGCAACAGCGATGTTCGCCTTCATTCACAGCATCGGACAAACTAAATTTGCGATTGCCGTGGGTGGCGCCCTCGGACTATTGACATCTTTGGTAGCAATGTTCGTCGGAATCTTGCTACAAACCGGTCGCTGATCTATCTAGTTTCGCCGGACTTGGCTCCATGCGCGATCGCGATCAACGCGAATATCGCCAGGCAAACCGAGGACCCGCTCACCAAGAATGTTGCGCATGACTTCGCTCGTTCCCCCTTCAATGGAGTTGGCGCGACTACGCAGGAAAGACTTTTGGGTATTTTCCATTCCCATGGCAAACTCAGGCCGAATCTTGTTGTATCCACTCGGGAACAACATGCCTTGCGCCCCCATCATGGAGACTGCGAAGGAATAGATGTCCTTATGTAATTCGGCCATTGCTAACTTGGCGATCGAACCTTCGGGACCTGGATCGCCCATTTTGCGATTCTGAGAAGCGCGAATGTTGGTGAGCCGAAGTAACTCAGCTCGAATCCATAACTTCATCAACTCATCTTTCGTGGCAGGATCCCGCTCATCTTGAGGCAATGAACTCCACACTTTTGTGGCTTCGCGAATTGCACCTGAGCCCTTGCCGGGAATCGCTCCGCCAATGGAGACTCGCTCATTCATCAATGTCGTCAGAGAAACCCGCCATCCATCACCGACGCTTCCCAGCATTTCGTTCTGTGGAATACGAACATCGGTGAAGTACACCTCATTGAACTCAGCCTCGCCAGTTATTTGATACAGCGGTCGCACCTCAACGCCAGGTGCTTGCATATCCACCACGAAGGCCGTCATTCCTGCATGCTTCACAGCTTCGGAATCGGTTCGCACGATGAGCAGTCCCCAACGCGAGAGATGCGCCAACGTGGTCCATACTTTCTGTCCGTTGGCAATCCATTCATCACCATCGCGTACGCCTTTAGCCGATAAGCCAGCGAAGTCGGATCCAGAACCCGGCTCAGAGAATAACTGACACCAAATTTCTTCTCCAGTAAACAACGGACGCAAGTAACGTTTTTTCTGCTCTTCGGTACCCCATACGGCAACCGTTGGTCCACACATGCCATGACCAATCGGGTTTCGTCCTACGGGATTCGGTGCACCAGCAGCGAAAACCTGCTCGTTGATTTGGCGTTGCAACTTCGGATTTAAACCGAGCCCGCCGCAACCGACTTCGAAATGCACCCAAGCCAAACCTTTGTCATACTGAGCCCCAAGAAACGTCACTGCATCAGTGGTCTTCGGAGGAAACTCACGCAACAACTCTTCAGTCAGTTGAATGACTTTTTGCTCATCATCGGTCAAGATCAGAGTGGACATTTTTAACTCCCTGCATTAAAAATACGAATATCGCTGCCTCTTAAACTAGCGACACTCAGTTGTTACGGCGAGATCGCACCGCAAATCTGCC
>CAMAYS010000140.1:0-5625 GCA_945862545.1 Bifidobacterium breve
GTCAGTTGCTGCGTGACTACCCGTACCGTAAAAATTCAAGGTGTCTGCGAAACTAGGGTCGGTGGCCTTGTAGTTGGTGAAGATATGAAATGAAGCAGCGGCCTCACAGGAAGCCGCATCAGTTGACGAGCCGCTGACATTCGGTTCAGGGGTATTTGAATCAGCCGAGTCAACCTTTGAGTCCCCATCATCATTCACATCAAAGGCATTGGGGATGCCGTCGTCATCGGCGTCGCCACCGTCGAGGTCGTCCACATCAACTGCTGCTGGACTTGGACAGGTTGGAGGACAGGCCATCGGTGAACGATTACCAGTAACGAAAAGCGCACTCGCCGAAGCTGTTTTCGCTTTGCCATAGTTGCCGACACCCTTCGGCACACCCTTGGTCGCTTTCGTTGTGGACGCAGCGGTCTTATCAACTTGCGACGAGGAGATAGCGGTGTAACCAAAGCCCTGCTTATTTGATGCTGAAACATTCTTGATAGTGATCGTTTTCAGATCAACGGTGGTTGTGGCCGACGAAGAAAACTTGGTGTACACCTTGGATGCCTGAGTGCGGCTACTTCCATACCAGCCCAAGAGAATTGGTCCGAAGTAATCGCCAGTCGTCGATGACACCAACTGCAGGGTCGCTCCCGCCAAAGTTGCAATCTTTGGCTTTGAGGGCGTCGTCAACGTCACGGCGGTTGCCGCGTTGCTGGTGATTTTCTTGGAGGCCAAAACGCGTCCGGTTTTTGCGACGAGAAGCACGGTCTTATTTTTTGCTCCAGCGATTTTTGCCTTGACGGTGTACTGCTTTGAGGCCGCACTTTGGACCTGCGGTGCTCGCGCACTGACCGAGGTAGTGCTCAGGCCGACTCCTGCGGCAAGCAAAGCCACGATCGCAAACATTTTGCATGAACTTGAAATCTTCATATCAGTCCTCCGGATTGTGAAGAAGCATTGTCTATGACGAAGATACACCTTTTTAGAAGGCGACAGGAAGATTTTCTGGACCGAAGATAGCCACCGTGGATGGCTTCCAGATGACATCGCCGTTAATTCGCAAATTGGGAAGTCGTTGAGCCAAGAGGGGTAGTGCCTCTTGTTGTTCGGCCCGAGCCAAAGCGGCCCCGAGGCAATAATGAATACCTGCGCCGAAGGTCATCTGCGGTTGACCTGCAGGTTCGCGGGTGATGTCGAAAGTGTTGGGTTCGTTGAAAACTGCGCTATCACGGTTTGCTAGGACCAGCGACGGCACAACCAAAGTCCCCTTGGGAAACAAAACGCCCTTATATTCAATATCCTCGCTAGCGAAGCGACCAGTGCTGCGGACGGCTCCGAAATAACGCATCGTCTCTTCTACGGCCTTTCCTGCCAACTCGGGGCGCTCGGCAAGAAGTTTCCATTGCTCAGGATGCTCAGCAAAAAGTGCCACTGAACATCCAAGTTGATTGCGCGTGGTGTCGGTGCCACCAATGATCACGGCTTCAACCATTGAGACCAATTCGTTCTCATTAAGTTTGTCGCCGGCTTCTTCAGCAGCGATCAAACTTGTAATCAGGTCGTCAGCGGGGCTACTGCGTCGGTCGGAGATTAGTTGCCGAACGTAGGCATCAAGATCTGCCTGAGCTGCCAAAATGAGGTCAATCTCATCTGCATTATTTGCATCAAAGATTCGCAAGACATCTTCGGCGACACGGCTGAAAAATTGCCAGTCTGACTTTGGTGCACCGAGAAGTTCGCAAATAATCGGAATTGGGTAATGCTCACAGATATCAACGGCGAGATCACAATGCCCTTGAGCGACGATCGGGTCAATCAGTGAATTCATCACCTCGCGCATAAATGGTCGCAGACGGTCGGCGGCTCGTGGCGAAAAAGATGGAGCCACCAAACGACGCAGTCGGGTGTGAACTTCTCCTTCGGAAGAAAGAATTGAGGGTTGACGATCTTCGCTGAGACGCGGATCGTCAACGCCGAAAGCAATGGCCGCTAGAGCAGCGGCACTGTGCCAACGTCGATCGCGTAAAATAGCCAAGCAATCTTCATAGTTGAAAATCGGGTAGGCGAAGAGACCTTTAGCGATCCACGAGTCTTGAGCAATGCTCGCCAGTTGATCGCGTTCTGCTTGGCTACCGACGAAGTCAAATTCAACCTGCGGAATATCGAGTTCATTTATGGAAATTGCCATGGTTTTAACCTAGTACCGTGTCGCTATGAGCGAAGTAGCCAAAGCAGATGTTGCCGACTTGCCAGCCATCACCGCCAGTTTGGCTCGCGCCTTTGCCGACGACCCCGTGTTCATCTATCTCATGGGTGGAACTTTTGATGAACGACGAGCGACCATGGCATTTGAGATGTTGGGGCGCAACATGTTGGATCACGGTCTGGTGTTGATGACGCCAGATCGTAAGGCAGCGGCATATTGGTCTCCACCTGGGAAGTGGAAAGTTCCCCCATGGACAATCATTAGGACTCTTCCTCTCACGTTGCGCGCATACAAATTCGGGATTTTTCGTGCTCTTGGGGCACTCGGTCGGATGGAGAAACTTCATCCACAAGAACCGCACTATTACCTTGAAGTTTTGGGGACCGACCCCGTTCAGCAAGGACATGGTTACGGTGCGGCTTTGATGAATGAGATATTGAGCAGAGCTGATGAAGAAAGGGTCGGCGCATATTTGGAATCATCCAAAGACACCAATGTCCCGTATTACCGCCGATTCGGTTTTGAGGTCGTGGGTGAAATCCATCATCCCAACGGACCAACAATGTGGCGCATGTGGCGCGACCCACGCTAAACGACTCCTCATTTACTCACTGCTCTTTTGTCACCTAGAGTGGGGTCATGCAGACCTACCAAAACTTTGTTGATGGAAAATATGTCGATGCGCAAGATGGACGCACGATCCCGGTGATCAATCCTTCCACGGGCGAGCAGTATGCGACAGCCCCACTGTCATCATCTGATGATGTTGATCGGGCCATGAAAGCCGCCTCGCAGGCCTTTGAATCATGGCGCGATTCAACACCAAAAGATCGTTCGCTGGCGTTGTTCCGAATCGCTGACGCCATTGAGGCACGAGCCGAAGAGTTCGTTGCATTGGAGTCACAGAATTGCGGTAAGCCCATCGAGATGACACGTTCTGAGGAAATTCCTCCGATGGTCGACCATGTCCGTTTCTTCGCCACTGCGGCACGCCACCTTGAGGGTAAAAGCGCAGGCGAGTATGTGCCCAATATGACGAGTTACATTCGTCGTGAACCGATCGGCGTCTGTGCCCAAGTTGCCCCGTGGAATTATCCGATGATGATGGCCGTGTGGAAGTTTGCACCTGCGATTGCCGCTGGAAATACGGTCGTTCTGAAGCCCAGTGATACAACTCCCGTAAGCACGACTTTGTTGGCCGAGATATGCGCCGAGTTTTTGCCTGCTGGTGTGATGAACGTGATTTGTGGTGATCGAGATACAGGTCGTGCCATGGTTTCGCACAACACACCATCTTTGGTGAGTGTGACTGGCTCGGTGCGCGCTGGTATGGAGGTCGCTGAGTCGGCGGCGAAAAGTCTCAAGCGAGTCCATCTGGAATTAGGTGGCAAAGCACCAGTCATTGTCTTTGATGACGCCGATATAGCCGCCGCCGCCGAAGGTATCGCGATGGCGGGTTACTTCAATGCTGGCCAGGACTGCACGGCAGCGACACGAGTGTTGTGCTCGGCTGGTATCTATAAGGATTTCGTGGCGGCACTCACCGAGCAAGCCAAAGCCACGCGCTGTGGCATGCCAGATGAAGAAGATATTTTGTTTGGACCAGTCAACAACATCAATCAATTGACACGCGTCGCTGGTTTTTTTGATCGTTTGCCATCGCACGCCGAGGTCAACGCTGGTGGTGTGCGTCAAGGTACCTCAGGCTATTTCTTTACGCCGACGGTGGTGAGTAATTTGCGTCAGCAAGATGAGATGGTGCAAACCGAAATCTTTGGTCCCGTGATTACCGTGCAACAATTCAACGGCGAAGATGAGGCCGTGCAGTGGGCCAATGGTGTCGATTATGGATTGGCTTCAAGTGTCTGGACGAAGGACTTCGGGCGGGCGATGCGTATGACCAAACGATTGGACTTTGGTTGTGTGTGGATCAACACCCACATCCCAATGGTTGCCGAAATGCCACATGGTGGCTTCAAGCAATCGGGTTACGGCAAGGACCTGTCGTCATACGCTCTTGAGGATTACACGCGCATTAAGCATGTCATGGCCAACCTCGAGAGTTAGCGCTTTTGAAATTCCTCAGCAGCGTGCTGAAGAGCGTCAGTCAACACCTCGGCGATAAACCGAAGTTCGTCAGGACCACAGATCAAAGTGGGGGATAAGACCACGACGGGGTCGGCGCGATCATCAAGTCGACAGATCAGTCCCGCCTCAAAAATGCGTGGTGAGAGTTCGTCGCGCAGCAGCCAATTGCACTCTTCGTCGGTAAAACTCTGTTTCGTATTTTTGTCTTTGACGAGTTCAAGCACTCTGAAGTAGCCGCATCCGCGCACATCACCAACAAAGGGCAGTTCCTTGAGTTGTTCCATGACTTCATCAAAGATGGGCTCATTCTCCAAGACGTTTGCCAAGATGTTTTCTTTTTCCATCACTTCAATATTGGCAAGGGCCACGGCACAGGACACAGGGTGTCCGCCAAAAGTAATGCCATGAAGAAACAGGGCAGTTTCATCTTCGAGAAATGGCGCCGCCAGTCGGTCACTGACGATGACTCCACCGAGCGGGGCGTAACCACTCGTGACACCTTTGGCAAAAGTAATCATGTCGGGCTGGTAATCAAAACGCTGACAACCAAACCAGTAGCCGAGACGGCCGAACCCACAAATCACTTCGTCGGAGACCAGTAGCACGCCATACTTGTCGCAGATTTCGCGCACTCGTTTCCAATAGCCATCGGGCGGCACGAGAGCTCCACCCGTATTTTGTACCGGTTCCATGACGACCATGGCCACCGTCTCCGGTCCTTCGGCGATGATGGCTCGTTCAACTTCTTCGGCACAGTCAAGAGTGCACTTCGTGCTTTGCGAACACAAACCACAGCGGTACTGATTTGTGTTGGCAACCTTGATCGCCCACGGGAGCAATGGTTCAAAGGGTTGGCGGATGGCGGGAATTCCGGTGATGCTCAGCGCCCCCAAAGTGGTGCCGTGGTAGGCGTAATAACGGCTGATGACTTTGCGGCGAAGAGGCTGCCCAACGGCGGCGTAATACTGCACAGCTAACTTCCATGCCGACTCTAAAGCGTCGCCTCCACCGGTGGTGAAAAACACTCGGTTGAGATCTCCTGGGGCAAGTTCACAAAGTTTGGCAGCGAGACGGATGCCGGGTTCATGACCGAAGCTCCACAGTGGGAAATATCCCAGGGTTTCACTTTGAGAGGCCGCTGCTCGGGCGAGTTCTTGTCGTCCGTGCCCGATGTTGACGGTGAATAGCCCGGATAACCCGTCCAGATAACGCTTCCCATTTTGGTCATAGACGTAAGCACCTTGGCCACGTTGGATAATCGGCAGACCCTCTCGCTGGACACTGGAAAGATTTGTGAAGTGACCCCAGAGATGCCTCTGTGCAAGAGCACCAAGGTCAATGTCATC
>CAMAYS010000141.1:0-5445 GCA_945862545.1 Bifidobacterium breve
GGTCTCGTCGTTGAAGGCGGTGAAGGTGGCGGTTTCAAAAACCCACGCGATGTTTCCACGATGGTCCTTCTGCCACTCGTGGCTTCACGTGTCGACGTACCGATCATCGCCGCAGGTGGAATCAGTGACGGAGTTTCCATGGCTGCGGCATTTGCGTTGGGTGCGCAGGGAGTGCAAATGGGAACACGAATGGTTTCTGCTGCTGAATCGCCTGTGCATAATAATTGGAAACAGGCGATTCTCAACGGTGCAGAGACGGACACTGTATTTCTTAACCGTCATTCAAAGCCTGGCTTGCGAGCGATACGAACGGAGCGCACAAGTGCTTTAGAAAAGCAGGACCACGTTCCCTTGACGGAGATGAGTCGTGCCCTCGAACTGTATTTCGGCGGCGACATGGAAGCCGCAATTGCCTTAACTGGCCAAGTCATGGGGCGTATTGACGCCATCTTGCCGGTGCAGGAAATCATTCATCAGACAATGATTGACTTTCGCTCCGCTATTTCTCGCTTAGCGGCAAACGTTTGATGCCCGACGAGCCACAGGTTCACTAACGAAATAAAAAACAGGGTTGCACCGAGAACATGTATTCCTACTAACAACGCAGGAATATCGTTGAAGTACTGAACATAGCCGACCGTTGCCTGAAGGACTGAGACGAGAATAACGATTTCGAGTGCCGATCTCATCGCCACCAGTCCTTGTGTTCGCCGAACATATCCAGCCAAAATCAACATCAAAGAAATCATGATGATCACAGATGTTCCGTGCACCTTCGCTGCGGAGGCAACCTCGATCCCTAAGCGCCGAGCTTTTTCGTCGCCAGCATGAGGACCCGAACCGGTTACGACGGTACCTGTGAAAATGGCAATGGCGCCACAGACGCACACCAAGCGCACAACCCACACACCCACTGTTGAGATCTGCCGCTCAACATTCACAGTGTTTTCCTGTGATCGTTTCAACAGCACAAAAGCGTTCGCTACAAGAAACATGGATAGAACAAAATGACCCTGGTTGGCAATCGGGTTGAGATCAGTGAGAACAACGATGCCCCCGAGAATGACCTGTCCTGCGACTCCCAGTACAAGTCCCCATGCCATCCATAAAAGATCTCGTCGGTATGGAATTCGATATCTGGCAGCAAGAACAGCCACAATCACGACTGCAGCAACGAGACCGGTGAACAGTCGGTTGACTTGTTCAATGGCACCGTGAAAAGTAGACACATCCACGAATTTTTCGGCGTTGCAGTTGGGCCAATCCGAGCAGCCAAGACCCGAGCCACTGAGCCGCACCGCGGCTCCACTGACCACGATGACACACAACAGCCACAGAGCCGTTCTCGTGATCCGAACGTAGCCCTCTGGACTAATCACAGGACGCCTCCGAAGCACTTGAAAAACTTTCACGCCCCCACAGTATGCGGAGGGGTTCATATGTGCCACCTATTGGGACTACGGTCACATTGTGCTTTCCTCCTTTGACGACTATCCCATCCACTCCAGTAGTGCCCCCGTCAATGAAACTGCCTCAAGCGATTCAAACCACTACGACCGTTATTTCTTCAATGGCTACCGATCGGATGCTTCGGTCTTTTTTGCCGTGGCCTTAGGTCTCTACCCGAATCGGCATATCACTGATGCTTCTTTCTCTGTCATCATCGATGGCAAAGAACAGATCTCTCTGCATTCGTCCGCTCGGGCTCCGCAGGATCGAGCACAAGCCAACAAGGTTGGACCCATTGAGGTCAAGGTTCTTGAACCAATGAAGAAGCATCAGATTCTCGTGGACAGTCCCGAACACTCGATCCGCTGCGATCTCACGTTCACCGCCCGCAGTGGACCGGTACAAGAACCGCACTTCTTAGTGAAAGCAGGACAGCGCACGGTTTTTGATTACACCCGTCTCACGCAATTTGGGCACTGGTCTGGCTGGATTGAGGTTGATGGAATCATCCACAACATTGAGCCCACAACGACTGCTGGATCACGAGATCGTTCCTGGGGCGTGCGCCCGATTGGCCCACCTGCTGATGCTGGTGCCCCAGTGGGTGAGCGCCAATTTTATTGGTTGTGGGCACCGGTGAATTTTGAAACCTTTGCGACTCATTTCGATGTCAACGAGTATTCCTCAGGCGAACGCTGGCATGAGACTGGTTTTATTATTCCCGACGGTGACAGCTCTCCGAAAGAAATGAAGAAGGTTGCCTATCGCAGCAAACTTCGTGCTGGTACGCGATGGGCCGAGTCATGTTCTATTGACCTGATTGATCACGAAGATGCAGTCAGCACCCTTGAATTGACACCCCTTTTTGAATTTCATATGACGGGAATTGGTTACGGGAATAAAGATTGGGGGCACGGGCACTGGAAAGGTGAATTGGCTGTCGGTCTCGAACGCTGGAATCTCCCAGTTACAAATCCTTGCGACCCTTCGAACCTTCACATACAAGCGATCTGCCGCGCAACCATGGGTACCCACACAGGCATCGGAATCTTGGAACAACTCATCATTGGCCCCCACCAGCCGAGTTCTTTGACTGGGATGATTGATCCAGCGCGCTGAGCTGCTTTGGGTGTGGATGGCGCACAGTTTGCCGACACACCCTGCGTCATCTATATAGAGGTTACTGGAGTGCGCGCAGAGTAGAAATAACATCACCCAAAGATCGACATCTCAAAAATATATTTTTGTGTTCACACCACCGAAGGCGGCGTGAACACAAGAATTAAATTGATAAATAGATAAATAGTTAAAAAGCCCGCACAGGACGGACGTAGAACGTGCCGTCCATGTAGTGGATGTCCTGACTGCCGTAGTCGAAATACTGGTACCACGCGTCGTTGTCGGCGTTCACAGAAGAACTCCAATAGTAGCCAATAGCAGAAAAACCATCCCGCAGGGTTCCGCCCGTACAGACTATGGCGGCACCGGCTGCCTGGCCAGTGTTGCGAGCATATTTACACACCTCATTCAATTCATCTTTAGAAGGCAAAAACCAATCAGATGCTGTCGCTGTTGTGTAGGCGTCAGCAAGACCCGCCGCATAAGCAGCCTTTGCAACTCCACCCGCATTATGGCGAGCAACAATTGCCGCAGTCGCAGCACGACCTGTCCCTAAACCAATGTAATCAAGAGCAGTTGAAGCATCAGACAAAAAAGCAGTTTGACAACTTGTACCTGCAGCGGTGCCGCAGTGCGCCGTGGTGGTTGACCAAACGACACCAGTTGAAGCATCCTCAGGGGCGACTTCTAAATAGTCATACCCAGGCATCTCATTAGTTGAATCAACATAAACAATTGTTCCCCCACCAGGGCCTTGCACACCCACAGCACACAATGTTGTTCCATTAGAGCCGCACACACTGCGCTCTGTGAACCCAGTCGGCGACGACGCACCAGCAGCACCGTTCGTGCCGTTCGTGCCGTTCGTGCCGTTCGTGCCAGTCGCACCAGTCGCACCTGTCGCACCCTTGGCGCCCTTCTTATTCAACACCACTTTCGTTTCCGTCTTTGCGCACTTCCCGTCCTTGACATAGCGCAACATGTTCGTCTTTTT
This sequence comes from Bifidobacterium breve, assembly GCA_945862545.1. GTDB lineage: Bacteria > Actinomycetota > Acidimicrobiia > Acidimicrobiales > Ilumatobacteraceae > Casp-actino8. The sequence continues at coordinate 3,563 of CAMAYS010000141.1, forward strand.
ATTCGCACACACCGTCACAGTTTTTGTTGACGCCGCGGCAATCACACCCACACCTCCACCAACTGTGAGACCAGCCAACACACCCACAACAACCATCACTCCAACTGAACGACGCGAATACGACCGGGATCTAGGTAAAAGGCTCATGGGCGGACCCTACATCACCCAAAGCCCCCCCCTTCACAAACTTTGTTCCAAAAAACGGCATTTCGCGTTCCAAACGTCTACTGAAACCCTAGCCACCACCCCATTAATACTGGGGTTTGGAATGATGCACCAGCCTCTACTAGGTGTGACGTATCGTCATTCCACCGTCGACAACGATTGTCGCTCCAGTCACAAAACTCATCGCCGGTAAGCACAGACTGAGCGTCATATGAGCCACCTCTTCAGGTTCACCATAACGGCGTAGAGAGACTCTGCGCTTTGCATAAATCTCTTTCATTTCTTCAGGAATCCCCTGAGTCATACCAGTGTTAATCGGTCCAGGACATATGCAATTCACAGTGATGCCATCTCGCCCAAGTTCAACAGCCAAACTTCTTGTGAGTCCCGTGACACCTGACTTTGAGGCTGAGTAAGCCGACAAAGTCGGTGTTGCGACTATTGATTCGGTTGATGCAATATTGACAATTCGAGGTGAAGAGGATTTCTTGAGGTGCACTAGGCATGCACGAATGAGGTAAACGTACGCCGTGAGGTTGACTGCAATCGTACGATCCCAAGCCTCAGCAAAATCATCTTCGTTGAGTAAGGATCCGCTACCCATGGACACGCCAGCATTGTTGATCACAATGTCCACACCTCCGTACATCTGAACGACGGATTCAACCATCGTCGTTACTTCTTGAGTTCGACATACATCGAGAGCAAAACCGACTGCTGCATCTGCCCCATATCTAGCGGTGATCTCACTCACGACTGCGTCAACAGCATCCACATTCAGGTCAACAACAACGACCTTGGCACCCTCATCGGCAAACAACAAGGCAGTTGCCCGACCCATACCACTGGCCGCACCGGTGATGATTGCGATCTTGCCCTCGATCGACCTGCTAAATTTTGAGAGACGGGTCATGGCGACACCAACAAATGATTGAGGTTATGCACGCGCAAACCGTTCAAATCCACCGACGCCATACATTTTCATGGCGATCGCTCGATTAACGGTCACTTTCATGAATGCCGTGTCTGGACTGTTGTCAGGACCCCCAGGCGCAAACCCAGTGAGGTCATAATCGAACACGCCGTTCCATAACCTCCGCTTCGTCTCGATATCAGATAACACTTCTGCGGTACCCCATACCTCAACTCCATCGCCATTTTCGGTTACCTGCCAGTGCAAGGCAACACGCGGGTTGGCTGAAACGTTGCGACACTTTGTTGAATTCAGTCCAACCATGATCCACAAAATCTCGCCTTCCCAACAGGGATGCACAGGAACGACGTCCGGCTCGTTATCTGCCCCCACCGTGGCGATATGCGCCCACACGCTGAGTACCGAAGTGGCTTGCTTGATCTCTTCAATGTCCATTGATCTCCCCTACTCAATCTTCTTATTACGGACGCACTTCGTAAAAGGCATTCAATGAATGTTCAATGTCCAACTTACGAAACCTACTAAAACCTGCGTCTTGAGCCATTGCCCTCGCCTTGGACTCCGGCAGGCCCAATGTTCCAAGTCCCGCTCCGCCAGCCACTGACATGGCTGAGGACATGCAACTCAACACACTGATGCCGTACATCAACGAGGCCATCGGATTCTTTGACATATTGTCAGCGAATGTATCAAGTGCTTTGATATCAACCAAAAGCCATATCCCGTTTGGTTTCAGTGATCGCCGGATCGCTCCCATCACATCTTGGGGATGGGTCATGTCGTG
>CAMAYS010000142.1:0-5444 GCA_945862545.1 Bifidobacterium breve
GCGACGACAACATTCGGACGAGTTCCTCCAGGCACATTGACTCCACCATTGACGCGAAACTCCTCACCAGCGTGAGATACGGCTTTGCCTTCTAGCAATGGCATCATCACCTCAAGATATTCGCGCATGTGGCGCACGGGCTTATCAAAACTCATTCCCCACATTCCTTCAACAACCATCTGGTGACTTAACCCGATGCCGAGACACAAGCGACCGCTCGCAGCGGCATTGACCGTGAGAGCTTGTTGGGCCATCATCATTGGGTGACGGGGGTATGTGGGAACGACGCTGGTGCCGAGTTCGATACGCGGAACTTCACGTCCGATGATTGCCAACGCCGTGAGAGCGTCGTGTCCAAAAATTTGCGGAGCCCAATAACTAGCAAACCCATCAGCTTCCGTCTGGCGAGCCTCAGCCACCATCTGGTCGATCGTTCCGTCATTGACTGTTCCACCAAAGATTCCTATGCGCATGGTTAGACCATAACGCCAATGGGTTCCCCACAGGTAACTGAGGGTTTAAGCCAAACTCACTAATTCCAGCCAGTCACGACTGAAGTAGTCCACTTGCCCATCGGGCATCAGGAGAACTTTTGTTGGCTTGAGATGCTCAACGAATTCGGTGTCGTGACTCACAAAAATAATTGCACCCTTCCAGCCAGATAAGGCCTGCGCCACGGCTTCGCGGCTGGGTGGATCAAGGTTGTTGGTCGGCTCGTCTAATAACAAGAGATTGTTGCGACCAACCATCAACATTGCTAAGGCAAGTTTGGTTTTTTCCCCACCTGACAAAGTCCCCGACTTCTGATTGACCTTCTCCCCCGATAAACCGAACATGCCAAGCAGACCGCGCAATTGAGTTTCCGTGAGAGCCACACCGTTGGGTACTTCACGACGAATGTTTTCCAGCAAAGTGGCATCAGTATTGAGGTTGTCATGTTCCTGCGCGTAGTAGCCACACTGCACCTGATGACCGAATGAGAAGTTACCGATATCGGCCTGTGTCTCGCCAGCAAGAATACGCAACAGACTGGTCTTACCTGCACCGTTCAGTCCGAGAACTAGCAAGCGTTCACCACGACCGAGATCAAATGTGACATCTTCAAATACTGGAGGTCCACCGTATCCCTTGCACAAGTGCTCAGTGTTGATGACAGTGACACCGCACGAAGGAGGATCAGGAAATTTCACCTGCAACACACGACCACCAGTGGGCGCCACAACTTTTTCGCCCTGCAAGCGATCAATCCGCTTTTCAATGCTGTGCGCCATCGCTGCCTTTGTCGCCTTAGCACCAAAGCGATCGACAACAGTTTGCAAACGGTTGATCTCTTTGGATTGCAAGGCCGCTTTTTTAATCATTCGTTCTTCATCTTCAGCGCGCGAACGACGGTATTGGCTGTATGTCCCTTTGTATTCAACGATGTGCCCCGTCGCATCTTCGGCATCGCGATCAAGATGCAAGACGCGTGTGATCGCTTCATCGAGGAGTTCAAGGTCGTGACTAATCACGAGAAGTGCGCCGCGATACTGCCGCAAGAAACCCAATAACCAATTCTTGGCATCAATATCTAAGTGATTCGTCGGTTCATCGAGCAACAACACATCACTTCCAGCAAACAAAATGCGTGATAACTCCACTCGACGTCGCTCGCCACCCGATAGGACCCCGACACCGAGATCTAAACGAGATCCAGCCATCCCAAGTCCCGCAGCGATGCTGCGCGCTTCACTTTCCGCGGCGTAACCACCCTTCAGTGAAAACTCTTCTTCAGCGCGGCTGTATCGCGCCACATTACGTTCGCTGGAATCTTCCTCCATGGTGATCCGCAACTTCTCGAGTCGCATCAAATCATCATCAATATTGCGACCCGATAAAATATGTGAAATCGCCGTACGACCGTCGTAGATGCCAGCGATGCGTGGGTCTTGAGGAAGATACCCGAAGCCTCCCTTGCGCATGATTTTTCCGGCAATCGGTTCGGCTTCACCGCCGAGCACCTTGAACAAAGTGGTCTTCCCAGCCCCATTACGACCGACCAGTCCAACCTTGTCTTTGGGCATGACAGTGAAGGTCGCCTCTTCAACAACGAGACGACCACCAATCTCTACCGAAAGATCATGGACCGCAAGCACCCCTCAAGTGTGTTGCTTCAAAAGCCCCAGCACAACCATAGTGACAGGTATCCGAAAGATAGTTTGCCGGCGAATTTTTGTCTGTGTTCAGGGAATGCTGGTTGAAGTGGTCGTAGACGAGTCCTCAGGAACAACCGAGCTTGTCTCCCCTGGAACCTCGGTATCAACGGGGGCAGCGATGGGTGGTGAATCGAAGAGAAACCCATCATCAATGAATTCAGATTTCAAGCAAATGCCAGATTCAGCGCCCGGAGCGGTCCCCAAAACCTTGACAATCTCTTGCATTAGCACCTCATTGCCCTGTATTGACGGATGAATCTCGTCAGTCCAAAGAATGCCCGGTGCCTTGGAGATTTCACGCCAGTCGATCAACCACAAATTGGGTCGCGTCCTTAATTCTTCCTCAATCACCATATTGACTTCTTTAATGATCGGCTTAAATTCACTCACCGTAAAAATAATGACTGGTCGCGGCGACAGTTCATCGAGAATCTTGTTGAGGGTCTCTTGATAAAAATCTTGCTGCGCGCCGTAATTTGTACCAAGAAAAATAACGGCGGCGTCGAATCCTTGGGGAAGCTTTTTGTTCACTACGCGTAGCCCAAGTTCAATATTTTTTCCCACCTCGGCCTCAACTGAAACCTGCCATCCCAGGGGAGTCAAAGTTTGACATGCAGCGTTGCCGAATCGCCTAGATAGCCCCGCCAATATTGAGTCACCGATCAACAGCAATCTTGGCCCAACAGCAACCTCACCCACCGTCAGTTGTCGTATCCCATCTGGAGTTGATGATTCAATAACTGATTCAAAACCCGTACCAGAACTATGGTTCGGAAGTATCCCGACTCCTGGCACTGTGGCTGACACTGGTCCAGTTGGCGGAGCCATAGAACCGGTATCCGAACCGCAGGAACCAAGTGCCAACAAAAGACCCATGCCCGCGACAACGAGAACATTGCGTCGTCTCACATGAATCACTTTGCCGAACCTTGTTGACGAATCGTTGTCAGTTCTTCGTGTATCGCTGTCAAGAGAGCAACTTCGGCTGTGGGCGGGGGCGCTGCCTGTGAGCCAGTCGCTTTGTTATATGCCTTCAACATCAAAAACAACACGAAAGAAATTGATACGAAGGTGACCGCCACAGTCAGAAATGCCCCAAAGCGAATCTCGGCATCATTGATATGCAGAATCAAGGCGTTATCGAAATTCGGTTGACCAAATGGAATTGCCACAATCGGCATAATCACGTCTTCGACAAGTGCAGTTACCAAGCCAGCGAATGTCCCACCAATCACGAAACCAACAGCGATTGCTAGAAGGTTGCCCTTGTTGATGAAGTCACGAAACTCCTTGAGCAGCATGGTTCCTCGAACACTTTTCATAGTGGCTAAATCTTAGCCCTTTGTAATCAGTCCGAGCTTGCAGACACTAATGTGACAGGCGATGGATGAACCACTAAGCAGACCAGCTGAACTTCTCATTGATCAGATTGATGCTCTACGCGTACTGCGCGCCGATACCGACGAGGAGAAGGGTCAACTCCTCGAACAGATCGGTGGAAAAGGCGTCGTCGAACAAGAGATGGTTTCTCAGATGTCGGCGATAAGGCCCCTCAATCATCCCGAGAGATTTGAAGAAGCACATCGAATGATGATGCGTTCAATCGAGGTTCTTGACCGAAACGGACAACGTCCAGCGAAGATGCCGAGGCTTGGACCATTGCGACCTGTTGCACAATGGCTTGTACAACAGGTCACCCGTTGGATTGTGCGCAGTCACCTCAATCGCGTGACATCACGCATCTGCGGTCTCTATGAAAAGCGCGAAGCCAATAGCGAATGGTCAGATCTCGAACATTCAATGTTGCGCAGGGCTCGCCTTGATGCCCGCCGTGTTCAAGCAGGCTCCGCAAATCAATCTGTTGGCCTGCCGACATTTTTACTTGGTGGAGCAGCATTAACTTCAGTGGCAAGCGGCTTGCAGAGCCTGGCGCGCTCGGCGCTTGACTCTACGATTGGTGTTATCGCACTCGGCATCGCGGTGGTCTTTGTCTTAGGTGCTTTGTCATGGGTGGCGCTCTATAGCGCAAGCGTGGCTCGCCGACGAATTCGGTTGTCCACGGACCAACCGCTCAAGGCCTTGTGGGAAACAATCGGAGCAGCAGGCAAACCGCCTCGTGATGAGAGTTACAACTTTGCGGTATACGCGATCATTCTTCTAGTTCTCTCGTGGATCGTTATTCCACTCGCCATCTGGCTAGCAATCACTGCCTGATCTCATGGCCATGTCCTTCTAGATCTTCAAAGCGGTCAACATTGCGCAAGGTCGGAAAGAAAATGGAATACATTGCGACGACTCCGAGAGTGGCGATACCACCGCCGATGACTGCGGTCTGGGTTCCAAATGCTTGCGCGGCTACTCCGCTTTCGAAGGCTCCCAATTCATTACTCGCTCCGATGAAAACGTTTTCTACCGCCATGACTCGCCCACGTTTGTCATCAGGCGTCACAAGAGGTACCAAGGTGCCACGGATATAGACACTGATCATGTCTGCCCCAGCGAGGATCACTAAGGCCACAAAAGCCACAAAGTATGAAGTTGTCACACCTAGAACCACCGTGGCGATACCGAACAGACCCACGACAAAAAGCAAAGTACGACCTACCCTGCGAGTGACTGGACGAGATGCCAATATCACCGCCATGATCGCTGCTCCGATACCTGGAGCAGCACTCAGCCATCCATATGCCACGTCTCCGACATGTAAACGATCCTCGGCGATTGCCGGCAACAGCGCTACCGCTCCACCGAAGAGAACAGCGAAGAGATCAAGTGAAATGGCAGCCAGCAAAATTGGAGTTTTCCGAATAAAACGCAAACCAGCGAGGGCCGTATGCAATGAGACTTTTTCTGCAGGATCTTTGGGCTGATCTTTCAAAAATGGTCGAGCAATCTTGACTGCTAATAGAAAGGCCACGCCGGCGCCAATGAGGACTGCTGACACGAAATAAGCCAGCGCGGGACTACTGGCATAGATGAGTCCACCACTTGCAGGTCCGATAATGGCCGCTGAAGTCCAGGTTGCAGAATACAAAGCAATCGTGCGCGGTAAAGCGCCGTCGGGAGCAACCATGGGCGGCAATGAGCGAACAGATGGAGCGGCGAAAGCCCTGAAGGTTCCGAACAGTACGGCAATGACAAAAAGTGGCCACACCGCGGTCGGGTCTGACAAAGCATAAAGACCAAGGAGCACCGAACATAAAAGCTCACCAGCAATAGCAATTGAGCCAATGATTTTGCGATTAAAAC
>CAMAYS010000143.1:0-5362 GCA_945862545.1 Bifidobacterium breve
GGTTTTTATGAGGCCGTGTTTAAGAGCATGGCAGTTCCTTATGAGGCCGTGAAATGGCGTACTGACGTCAACCCATTGGATCGTGAAGAGGCAATGCTTGATAAGCAGATGCAGATCGCCACCTTGATCCGTGTTCATCGTGTGCGTGGTCATCTCATCGCAGATATTGATCCTTTGCATTGGAAAGAGCCCAAACTGCCCGTTGAACTTGATCCAGCAACTTACGGATTGACAATTTGGGACTTGGATCGCGCGTTTCTCACTGGTGGTGTGGCGGGCACACACCGCATGGCTTTGGGTGAGTTGTTGCATGTCTTGCGCGATGCTTATTGCCGCACCATTGGCGTTGAATATATGCACATTCAGAACACCGAAGAACAGCGCTGGATGCAATCGCATTTTGAGGGTGTGCAATTTGAATTGTCCAAGGATGAAAAACAACGACTCCTTGAACGACTCAACGCAGCGGAAGCATTTGAGAAGTTTTTAGCCACAAAATATGTGGGCACCAAGAGATTCGGCATTGAAGGCGCTGAAAGTGCGGTGCCGATACTCGATGAGATTTTGTCGCATGCTGCCAACGCCGGATTGGATTCGGCAGTTGTCGGGATGGCACACCGCGGTCGCCTGAATATTTTGGCCAACGTGATGGGCAAGAGCCTCGACAGTATTTTTGGCGAGTTTGAAGGTTACGTAGATCCAGAAGCAGTACAAGGTTCTGGTGACGTGAAATATCACCTTGGTTCGTCGGGTCATCATGTCAGTCCGACTGGAGCCTCAATCAAGATCGAACTGGCGGCTAATCCAAGCCACCTCGAAACAGTTGATCCATTGGTTTTGGGAATGGTTCGTGCGCGCCAAGATCAAATTGATCCGCCTGGTTCATTCCCAGCGTTGCCAATTTTGATTCACGGTGACGCTGCTTTTGCTGGACAAGGAATTGTTGCCGAATGTCTCGGCATGAGCGACATCAATGGTTATCGCGTTGGTGGCACGATTCACCTGATTATCAACAACCAAATTGGCTTTACCACCTCGCCGCAGTTCGCTCGTTCGTCCCTGTATTGCAGCGATGTCGCCAAAACAGTGCAGGCACCAATTTTTCATGTGAATGGTGATGACCCAGAGGCATGTGTACGAGTTGCGCGTTTGGCATGGGAATACCGACAACGCTTTCACAAGGATGTCATCATCGACATGGTGTGTTACCGCCGCCACGGTCACAACGAGGGAGATGACCCTAGTTACACACAACCGCTGATGTACAAAGCGATCGCTGAAAAACGTAGTGTCCGCAAGTTATATGTGGAGACGTTGGTTGGACGCGGTGATATGTCGCTTGAGGAAGCCGAACAAGCACTCAAGGATTTCCAGTTGAAGTTGCAAGAGGCCCTTGATGACACGCGGTCGCACGCTCCGGTCGCTGTCAAGGTAGCCAAGCCGCCGAAGCCTGAAGGGGTTTTGGCTCATGTCGATACCGGTGCGCCGCGGTCATTGCTAGATGCGGTCTTCGCACAATTAACGAACTATCCCGCTGGCTTCACCGTGCATCCGAAGTTGGGCCGCCAATTCGAGTTGCGTTCGAAACTGTATAACGATGAGGGCCAAGTTGAATGGGCCACGGCTGAATTACTGGCGTACGGAACTTTGGTGAGTGAAGGTGTAGCCGTTCGTCTCGCTGGCGAGGACTCGCGTCGTGGAACATTTAGCCAACGCCATTCTGCTTTGGTTGACAACAACACTGAAAAAGTCTGGATTCCATTAGCGGAATTACCAAATGCGGAAAAATTCTGGGTCTATGACTCGCTGCTCAGCGAATACGCAGCCCTTGGTTTTGAGTATGGCTATGCCCATGCCAATCCTGAAGCGTTGGTGTTATGGGAAGCCCAATTCGGCGACTTCGTTAATGGTGCACAAATTATTATTGATCAGTATTTGGTAGCCGCGGAAGACAAATGGGGACAGCACAATGCTCTCGTGATGTTGTTGCCGCACGGCTATGAAGGTCAAGGCCCTGAGCACAGTTCGGCGCGTATTGAACGCTTCTTGACATCATGTGCTGAGGACAATATTCAAGTCGTCAATGCCACAACCGCCGCTCAGTATTTCCATGTCTTGCGCCGTCAAATGCTTCGTGAAATACGGAAGCCGCTGGTGATTTTTACACCAAAGGGTCCTTTGCGGATGAAAGAAGTGCGGTCAAGTATTTCTGATCTTGAATCTGGCAGATCCTTCCAAGAAGTACTTGATGATCCATTCGTGAGTGACCCATCAAGTGTCAAGCGTGTTGTGTTCTGTTCTGGCAAGGTTGTGTGGGACGCCTTCAACGAGCGCAACAAGAGACAAGCACCAGTGGCGATTGTGCGTGTTGAGCAGTTGTATCCATTCCCTATTGAGCAGATGATGGAAGTGCTACAGCGCTATCCGAATGCGCACGAAGTGGTTTGGCTACAAGAGGAACCAGTCAACATGGGCGCATGGACTTTTGTTGAGCATCGTTTTTGGCGTGTGAAAGAACAGGGCTATGACCTGCGATGTGTCGCGCGCGTTGAAAGTGGAAGTCCCGCAACTGGATCAAAGACTGTTCATGATCAAGAACTCGCCGACCTGATGGACGAAACTTTCGAGGGTTTCTAAGCCCGTTATTTCAGATTGATGCCGAGGATTTTTTCGAGGTCGGCAATTGCCTTGTCGGCGCCCAAAACTTTGATGGTCTGCATGCCCATCGCCGCGGCAGGTTTGAGATTGATGCCGAGATCATCGAGGAACACACATTGCGAGGCATGGACATCTAGGACCTCGCAAGCGATTTCGTAGAAACGTGGCTCAGGTTTACGACAGCCGACCTTGGAACTCTCAATCACGGCATCGAAACGCTTGAGGATCAGTTCAATATCGGCTTGACGGCTGTTCTCGGGTTGGGCATTGCGCCCATCGCCCCCGACCATGTTGTTGGTCAGACAAGCGGTCTTGAAGCCCGCCATTTTGACGAGGTCGAGGGCTCGAACCATCTCGGGGCGGATCTCGCCTTGGAGGAGGGCTAAAACCTGTTGGCCGCGAATCTGGAAGCCCAACGCTTCAGCGTCATTTGCGAAGGCCTGATCGAACTGACTCGCAGAGATGTCGCTACGTTCAAAATGGGCCCAGGCGTTGTCGTCGGGATTCGTAGCGTTGACCCGACGGATGGTGTCCAAGGGGAGTCCTTGTTGGCTTTCAAAGCGGTTGAAAGCCTCAAACGGGCTACTCAGGATCACCCCTCCGAAGTCCCAGAGAACTGCGGAGATGTTCGGAGTGGAAGTCACAGCAAAGATCGTACGGCTATCCCCACGGTAGGGCCTTATTGGTGGTTCACTAGAAGTCAGTATGTCCGTCAAACCCCCTGCCAAGAAATCTGCTGCTGTCAAAGCTCCAGCCGCCAAAGTGGCGGTGAAAAAGGCTGCCAAACCTGCTGTGAAGGCTGCAGCCAAGTCCGTACCTAAGGCCGCACCCAAGGGTGCCACCAAATCTGCCGCCACCAAACCTGCTGCAGGCAAACATGTCATCGTCGACGGTTCCAATATCGCCACCGAAGGTCGCTCAAAGCCGAGCCTGCGCCAACTGAATGATGCTGTGATGGCCTTCATCGCTGAAAATCCTGATGCCGTCATCACGGTCATCGTGGATGCAACTTTCGGTCATCGCATCGAACCCAAGGAAGTCGCTGCCTTTGACAAGGCTGTTGAGCACAATGAATTAGTTACCCCACCGGCAGGTACTGTCGGGCGCGGCGACGGATTTGTTTTGAGTATCGCTAAAAAAGTCGGTGCCTCAATCCTCTCGAACGATAGTTATCAAGAATTTCATGGACAGTACGACTGGTTGTTTGATGAAGGTCGTCTGATTGGCGGTAAGCCAGTTCCCAATGTCGGATGGGTATTCGTCAATCGCACTCCTGTGCGCGGGGAGAAGAGTCGACGGGCAATTCGTGAAGCGCAGCCCCAAGATTCAAAATCGCGTGATGGCAGAACAGTTTCCACAACTCCAAGGGTCAAAGTCAGTCCCGAGGCGATGAAGCCGATGCCAGTGCCGCGGTCTTTACCACCCGGGGCGAGGATGGCACCAAAGAAAATTGAAACCGGCAAAACCGTCAATGATGTCTTGCCATTTCTGCAGTTTGTTGAGAAGAACGCTGTCGGATCGGTCGTAGTTGGCATTGTAGAGAGTTATTCATCGCATGGTGCTTACATCACGATCGGCGATGTGCGTGGTTACGTCCCATTGCGACTTCTTGGAAATCCTCCTCCACGCTCAGCGCGTGAGGTCATGCAACTTGGGTCTGAAGTGACTTTAGAAGTTGTTGAGATCATTGCTGGGCGACGAAGTATTGATCTCATCCCAACGACAAAGCCAGTTTCTTCACAAAAGGTGAGGAAGGCTGCACCTGCCAAGAAGGTCGCACCTGCGAAGAAAGCCGCCGTGAAGAAGGTTGCGCCTGCGAAGAAGGCCACTGTGAAGGTCGCACCTGCGAAGAAGGCTGCACCTGTCAAGAAAGTTGCTGTGAAGAAGGTTGCGCCTGCCAAGAAAGTTGCCGTGAAAGTTGCACCTGCGAAGAAGGCCACTGTGAAGGTCGCACCTGTCAAGAAGGCTGCTGTGAAGAAGGTTGCGCCTGCCAAGAAAGTTGCTGCGAAGAAGGCTGCGCCTGTGAAGAAGGCTCAGCGCCGTAAGTGACCTGAGGGTCACCTATCGCCTACGGTTATTCTGTGCGTCTCGCTACTTGGAATGTCAACTCATTGAGAGCTCGAATGGTTCGAGTCGAAGAGTGGCTACTTGATGTTCAGCCAGATGTTGTCTGCATGCAAGAAACCAAAATGGCCGAGGATGCATTTCCGACAGAGACCTTTGCTGCCATGGGATATGAATCCGTGCACCATGGTCAAGGTCAATGGAATGGTGTAGCAATTCTGAGCAGAGTCGGTCTTGAAAACCCCATCCGTAATTTTGCTGATGGTCAAGAGCCAGATCCTGAAGCGCGACTTGTGACCGCCACCTGTGCGGGTATCCGCGTCAGTTCTGTATATGTGCCAAATGGCCGAGAGCTTGATCATGATCATTACAAATATAAATTGGCATGGATGAAACGACTGATTGACCATCTTGATGCCGACACTTCGCCGACGCAAGGAGTCATAGTCACGGGGGATTACAACATTGCGCCCGAAGACCAAGATGTGTATAACCCGGCCGACTTTGTTGGGGCCACTCATGTGAGCGAGGCCGAAAGACAGGTATTGCGAGATCTTGAAGCATGGGGAATGAGCGATGTATTTCGTCATCACCATAGTGATGACAAGTTGTATTCGTGGTGGGACTATCGCGCTGGTGG
>CAMAYS010000144.1:0-5301 GCA_945862545.1 Bifidobacterium breve
CAGTCCACTCGCTATCGCATTGCGTCGATGACCAAGAGTTTTACTGCGGCAGCCGTTCTCAGTTTGCGTGATGAGGGTGTTCTCGCTCTGGATGTTCCTGTTGGTCTATATGCCCCCGAATTGGCAGATGTTGTCGGTCCAGATTCTTCGCCACCAATCACGCTCCGCCACCTGTTGTCGATGTCGTCAGGTTTAGCCACTGACGATGCCTGGGCCGACCGCCACCTTGACGCCACGGCTGACGAGATGGATCAGGTCTACGCGGATGGCCCCGAGTTTGCTTTCGCTACTGGCACGAACTTCGAATATTCGAATCTTGGATTTGCTCTCATTGGTCGGGTCGTCGAACGCCTCACGGGCCGGAAAGTTCGCGATCATATTGATGAGCGTTTTCTCCACCCTCTCTCAATGTCGGCCACAACTTGGGATCAACCACATCATGCTCCTTGGGCAGAGCCTTTGCGCTTTGCCAATAACACACACATTGCTGATGGCGCACCACTCCTAGGCGACGGTGAGATTTCTCCAATGGGGGGATTGTGGAGCACTGTCGCTGATATCGCACGTTGGATGTGTTGGCTTGATGAAGCAAACGCCGGGCGAGATTCACTGACTGGACAACTCAGTATTGCTTCCCGCCGAGACATGCAATCCGTACATACATTTATTGGTGACAGTGAACTCGATGGCCAGAGTGCCCCAGGTGGATATGGCTTTGGGCTTCTGCTGCGAGATGATCCACTTTTAGGAATGACTGTTTCTCATTCGGGTGGTTTGCCTGGCTATGGAAGCAATATGCGTTGGCTATATGGACGCGGTCTCGGTGTTGTTGGCTTATCAAATGTGACCTATGCGCCTATGGGAGTCTTTACTCAACGGGTCTTGAAGTTGTTTCATTCGGCTGATCTGATTCATCAGCCCATCACACCACTCACACCACTACTGCAACAACGTGTCACGCAATTAATTGAATTACTCAATGAGTGGAACGACGATCAAGCACGATCCTTATTTGCTGACAATGTAGAACTCGACACCTCATTCATGATTCGACAGATGGCCGCTGAGCGAATTGTCGCCGAGTGTGGTCATCTACAAGTGGAAGAGATTCAAGCACAAAGTCGAACCTCGGCAACTGTGATCTTGCGTGGCGCAACAGGTCAGCAAAGAATAAAAATTGAACTCTCCCCCAAACACGGTGGTCTCGTGCAGTGGTACGGGACAAGCGCTTAAAATTCGGCGCTTGTACAAGTCACCAAAGTCCGTTGGATGTCCAATGAGATTCAATCGTGGCAATCATCTCTCGGGCTTCATCGTTGCTGCCGCTACTCGGTTTCTCATCGGTGTGTGACTCCCCCGCCATTGCCGACAAAGTGCTAGCCGATGACATGCGCAGTGCATCCAAGTTGTATCCGCCTTCAAGCATCACTAAACGCCGGCCAGCGGGAACCAATTGCAAAATACGCTGCATCATCAGCGGGTAATCGCCGGCCGTTAATCCCATCTCGGTGATCGGGTCACTGCGATGAGCATCAAAACCAGCCGAGACAATCAACCAAGTCGGTGCAAACTTTTCACTGATCGGAAGAACCAAACGATCAAACGCTGCAAGGTACACATCACCCCTTGAATCGGGTGGCAATGGAATGTTCATTGTGTATCCCACGCCCTCACCGACACCAGTTTCGTCGTACCAACCAGTACCTGGGTATAAAGGCCACTGATGCACAGAAATAAACATCACCCGCGGGTCATCATATAAAACATCTTGGGTCCCATTTCCATGGTGGGCATCGAAGTCCACGATGAGAACCCGTTCACCCGCGTCGGCAAGAGCCGCAGCAGCAACGGCCACATTAGAAAACAAACAGAACCCCATCGTCTCGGTACGTGTGGCGTGATGGCCTGGTGGACGAACGGCGCAAAAAGCAGAATCTGCTTGTCCACTTTGCAGAGCGCGAATCGCTGTCAAGCCCGCGCCAGCAGCCAGCGTCGCGGCAGTCCACGATCCACTTGAGGCACGAGTGTCGGGATCTAAGCGACCTCCACCTTGTTGAACGACCTGCTCAATGCGATTCACGTGCTCTTGTGTATGAACCCTCAGTAACTGCTCACGCGTCGCCGCCTGTGGAACAAGTGGAACCAATGCTTCACCAAGACCAGCCTCACGGGCTCCATCAATGACCGCACCCAAACGCTCGGGACGTTCTTGATGGCGCGGGCCATTGAGGTGACCGAGATAGCCCTCGTGTGTAGCGAAGAGAATTGTCATTGCTGAGGACGCTAACAAAAACCACTTCGGGCGACTACCGTCAACAGGGTGATAGGTGCCTTTCGACGATCAAAGAGCACCGCTCGACCGCGTTTACTCGATGATGGACATATCTCGGCGCGCGTCCGACATTGGCCAGGACGACCAGATATCGCCCACTTGGTCCTCGTTGATCACACCATTGCCCCATCAGCTTCATCGCTCCATGAGTGGATGAACACTTTGCGCGCCGAGGGATATACGTCCATCCGCACAGGAGCCCTGTCAGGCGAAGCCGCCGAGCGATTTGAAGTGATGAATTTTTACGAGATTCAGAAATTAGCGCTACTACGTTTGGGCGCTTCAACACCCAGCAAGGTTGACGACCCTGTGCCACATCATGAAATGCGCGCCTTGCGCACAATCCGCTCAATGGACATAGCGGCACGCATTGACCAAGAAGCATTCGACTTCGGCTGGCAACTTGATGCGCTGGGCATTCGCGAAGCCTGCCGAGCGACCCCGACACACCGTATCCGTCTCGCACTCACCTCAACCGATGAACCCGCTGGCTACATGATCACGGGTCGTAATGGTTCTGCTGGTTTCATTCAGAGGTTGGCAGTCGCACCAACACACGCTGGTCAAGGTGTCGCCACCTCGTTATTACAGGACGGTTTGCAGTGGTTGGGCAAAGGTAGGGTCAGCGATATTTTAGTAAACACCCATCTGGACAACCAACGGGCTTTAGATTTGTACCATCGGTTGGGATTCGCAACACTTCCTGAAACTCTGCGAGTTATGCAGTGGGACGCTCCGGTTGAGTCATGAATAGTCGCCTGCTTCTCGCTTGTGGCATCTTCGGGTTGAGTTTGACGGGGATCCAAAACCCAGTGCCGACATCTGCCGCCAATAATCGATCGATTAACAGCGTGATTACCCAGGACCAATTTGTGCCTGGCTTTGAAGGAAGTATTTTTAATGTCTCTCTATCTCTCAGCGGTAGCGACGCGGAGAGCGGTGAACCCACAGAGATAGTGGTCACCTCTTATCAGCCAGTCAAAACTCGCCAAGATGTGCGGGATGCCGTTAACGACTTGCTTCCTCAAACTATTGACACCGTTGTCGTCGACATCTCGTCTCTGTGGGACCCGACCACTGGACGCGTCAATCTTGCTATTCCTATTGAGATCAACACCCGGACCACGAATGCTCTACAAATGTCAGCCACTGGCCTATACCCAATCACTATTGGATTACAACAAGGCAAAACCGTTGTCAGTCAATTGGTGACTTTTGTTGAGCGTCTGGGTGCGAAACTCACGACGCCTAAAACCCAAGACGATTTGCGGGTGGCGTTGATTGGCTCACTGGACGGAGATGTCACTCGGCAAAATGACTCATCAACACTGATCAGCAACAACGACCGCGCATCAGTTGCACAAACCATTGCATCACTAGAAGATTTACCGACTACTCCGATCACTCTGGCCATACGCCCAGAGTTCATTGAAGGACTTGATCGTTCAACACTCGAGGATGGTGATCTTTTGGTTCGCCTGCAGTCGACACAGTCCCTCACTATTCTCAGCAATACGTATGTTGATGTCAATCAAGCACTCGCAGATCAATCTGGGTCAATCTTTACCGACCAATTGCGTCTGGGCGAAGACACTCTGCGACGGCTTTTGCCAACCTATAAAGCAACCCGAGACATCTGGTTCCAAAAAACACCATTGTTCGGAGGTGGAGCGCAGATATTACGGAACCTAGGTGTCCGTAACGTGGTCATGCTGAGAGAAGCGGCACAAGAAGCCAAAGGTGCGCAAACTGATCGTCCTCCAACTGGCCTTGTTGAATTGCAGTTGCCCGATGGCGGAGTCATTGATGCCGTCTTTGTCGACATAAAACTGAGTGCGGCACTCACTCGTGGTTCGCAAAATCCACGCGGTGGCGCATACCTCGTTGCTCAGCAGATATTGGCCGAACTCAAGATGCTGCGTTCTGAGTTAAACACTGAAAATTTCTCCACTTCCGATCACGGTGTCATTCTCGGCACGGACTCTGGAGTACTGCCATCAACAGCCATGCTGACTGCGTTGAGAGCAACTCTTAACGCAAACTCGGCCATCACCTTTGTTTCCCTCGGCGATCTATTGAGCACCATGACCCATGAAGTAAAAGACGGCGCGCGCCTCACCCTAGACCTTGCACAAGATGCAGACGTTCCATCAATCAGTCATCAACTTTTTACGCAAACTCAGGAACGAGTTGACGCCTACACCTCGATGCTGACACCTGGCGATGCGCAGGTAACACAATGGAAAGACTTGTTGAGCGTTATGCCGGCGCGCACTCTCAGTAGCACACAGCGACAGTCCTATGTCGATGCTATTTGGTTGCAGACTTTTCTCTTAGGAGAAGCTATCTCCACCCCAACCTCAACCACCTTCACCCTTGGTGGCCGAGAAAGTTCGCTACGAATCTCACTGCGCAATGACAATGACTACGACGTGCGAGTACGAGTACGACTCACGAGTTCAAAACTCGCCTTCTCCGCTGCGGAACAAGTTGTGCTGTTGCCCGCTGGGATGACGACATCAATTGAGGTTCCAGTCGTGGCAAAGAGCAACGGAAGTTTTCCTGTCAGTCTGCAATTATTCAGCCCTAGTGGGAATGTGGCGGTTGGTCGCTCCATCACCTTGACGGCGCGAGTCAATGCGCTTGCAGGATTAGGACAGTTAGTCACAGGTCTCGCGCTACTACTTTTGATCATGTGGTGGGTATTTCACCTGCGTAGAGCCTCGCGACGAAAGCTAAATCTCACACCCTCCGCCTAGCACGGCGACTCATACTCAGACTGCCTCAGCGGACTAATCTCTCCATGTGACCTCCTCCGTACGAATTATTACCGACAGTGCCTGCGACTTACCCGACGCTCTCGTGCAACAACTTGGTATCGAAGTTGTTCCCCTCTTTATTCGTTTCGGTGACGATGAACTGATCGATCGTGAGCAACTCACGACGAGCCAGTTCTGGGAGCGATGCAC
>CAMAYS010000145.1:0-5214 GCA_945862545.1 Bifidobacterium breve
ATCGCACAAGGAATGATCAACGCTGTGGGTCTGCAGGGATCGGGAGTAGCGCATTGGCTAGCCAATGATTTGCCGGCCATGGCGACCGCCCAAGCTCAAGCTGTTGTCAGTATCTGGGGGCGATCGGTTGAGGAATATCGTCGCGCTGCCGAATTGTTGAGCAAAGGTTTAGAGAGTTCGCCATATCGCGACACGGTGATTGCTGTGGAAGTGAACTTGTCATGTCCGAACCTTTCGGGGCATGGGATTTTCGCGCACGATATTGAACTCTCAGCGAGCGTGATCGCAACCTGCATGATTCTTCAACGACCGTTGTGGGCCAAACTCAGTCCCAATACGGATCGTCTCGTTGATGTGGCACGCGCCGTGCAGAATGCTGGGGCGAGCGCGGTGACATTAATCAATACAGTCGTTGGACTGGTACTTGACCCGCACACGGGGCGACCCGTGCTGGGCAACGGGGTAGGAGGTCTATCAGGACGGGCGATTCATCCCGTGGCCGTGCGGGCAGTCTTTGATGTGCATGCGGCTATGCCTGATCTGGCCATTGTGGGTGTTGGCGGGGTGGCCTCGGGTTGGGATGCCGCCGAGTTGATGCTGGCCGGTGCCAGTGCTGTTCAAGTCGGTACTGCCTCCTTCGCTGACCCTCGGGCTTGCTTCAAAATCGCCCATGAACTTGAAAATTGGGCGCAGGAGCGCAAAATAGGGGTGCTTGCTGATCTGACGGGTCGAGCACATAGCGGTGGTATCCACCCATAGCGTGCGCTATCTCTGTACGGTTCAATTATGGCTACTCCTCCGATACTCACACCCGAACAGCGTGCAGCGGCCCTCGTCAAGGCTGCTGAGGCTCGTGCCGCTCGGGCCATCATCAAAGTCCAACTCAAGCAAGGCACGTTGAGCGTGGCTGACGCTATCGTTTCGACTGACCCTAATGTCGGCAAACTCCGAGTCCTAGCGATGCTGGAAAGCCTTCCCGGGCTGGGCAAAGTCAAAGCCCGCAAGATCATGGAAGAAGTTGGCATCGCCGATAACCGCAAGATCCAGGGTCTTGGCAATCAGCAGAAGAAAGCTCTGCTCGAACACCTCGCCAAATGACATCGCGGGCCATCCCGCCCGCATCCTCATCGCCGGCGCTTGCGCTGATCATTATCGTGTCCGGTCCAGGTGGCGTAGGTAAAGGCACAATTGTGGACGCTCTTTTGCAGCGCGATCAGACCTTGCTGCTGAGTCGCTCCTGGACAACAAGGTCCCAGCGACCTGGGGAAAAAGATGAGGCTTATGTCTTCACTACCCGCGAGAAGTTTGAGTCTCACCTTGCCGAGGGTGGATTTTTGGAATGGACTGAATTCCTCGGAAATTATTACGGCAGTCCCGCTCCCGATCTGACGACGGGGCGCGACATTGTCTTAGAAATTGAGGTTGATGGAGCGCAGCAGGTGAAAGTCTCACACCCCGAGTCTGTCTTGATCTTTATTCTGCCCCCCTCGCGAGAAGAGCAACGGCGGCGTTTGGTCGGACGCGGCGACCCAGATCACAAGATCCAGGAGAGGTTGCGCAAAGCCGAGGAAGAAGAGCCAGTGGGCTTAGCTTTGGCTGACCATTATTTGGTCAACGATGAGTTGGAGCGCACAGTGGACGAAATGATGGCCCTGATAACCAGGCTTCGTCACGATGTGGGGCGCTGAAACCCCTCTTTGACAGGTTATGATTGACCGCTGAACAATTCGGCGCTTTAGCCCGCTCAAAGGACAACTGAATCACCATGCCTGCAAATAACGATTCGATGATGACACCCCAGTTAGAAGACCTTTTGAGCAAGGTTGACTCAAAGTTCAGTTTGGTGACTCTGGCTGCCAGTCGGGCGCGTGAACTACAGGATTATTACGCCAAGATGGGTTCAGTCAGTTCGAAGGTTGTTCCTCCCCAAGTTGCTTCATTGCGTAAGCCTTTGAGCATGGGTTTTGAAGAAATTGCCGCCGACAAGATCGTTCGTGTTCCCGCCGAAGAAATGGCCGAGCGCGCCGCTGCTGAACAAGCCGCCATCGCTGATGCTGCTGCATTGCGTGCTGCTGAGGCCGCCGCAATTCTCGGCACTGCGCAAACTGTCACCGAAGTTGGCGTCGACGACGCTGATTCTGGCGACGCCTGAGTTTGATCATGGCCGATTTGGCCGGCAAGAGAATTGTTGTTGGCGTATGCGGTGGTATCGCTGCGTATAAAGCAGTTGAAGTGATTCGCCATCTTGTGGATGCGGGTGCCCATGTCATTCCAGTGATGACGAAGGGTGCCGAACATTTCATTGGTCGAACAACTCTTTCTGCGCTCGCTAGTGAACCCGTGCAAATGTCATTGTGGGATGAGGCGTCGCCGATTCCGCATACCAAGTTGGGTCAAAGTGCCGACCTCATTTTGGTTGCTCCGGCAACGGCGCGTTTGCTTGGTGCGTATGCCCATGGGTTGTCTAGCGATTTGATGACCAATGTCTTGATTGCTTCTCGAGCACCAGTCATTGTCTGTCCCGCAATGCATACCGAAATGTGGGAGCACCCGGCAGTACAACGCAACATTGAAATACTGGCCTCGCGCGGCGTTCATATCGTCGAGCCCGAAGATGGACGTTTAGCCGGTGGTGATTCGGGTAAAGGTCGACTGGCTTCAACGACGGCGATCGTGGCCCGTGTACATCAAGTATTGGGCTCGGGGGATTTACAAGGTGTGCATGTTGTCGTCAGCGCCGGCGGAACTCGTGAGCCGATTGACGCTGTTCGGGTGATCGCCAATCGTTCAAGTGGAAAACAGGGTTACGCCGTGGCTGCTGAGGCCGCTTCTCGTGGGGCTCGTGTCTCGCTTATTTCGACTGTGGATTTGCCGATTCCCGCGGGTGTGAGCCTGGTCGCCGTGGAAACGGCGGCAGAGATGCAAACGGCTATTGAAGGGTTATGGGAGCAAACCGATGTGATGGTCATGTGCGCCGCTGTGGCGGACTTTCGTCCTGTGTCTTGCACCTCGGAAAAGATTAAAAAAGAGGGCGGGATACCGCAAATCATCCTTGAGCCAACTCCCGATATTTTGGCTGGTCTTGGTGCAGTCAAGCGGTCAGGTCAAGTTCTCGTGGGCTTCGCCGCTGAGACCTCCGATCTCGTAGCCAATGCCCAAAGCAAACTTGAGCGCAAGAACTTGGACCTGATGGTGGCTAATGATGTCAGTCAACCCGGCGTCGGTTTCCAGCACGACACCAATGCGGTCACCTTCTTGACACCCAACCAACCTCTACACTTACTGCCGTTAAGCGATAAGCGAAATGTCGCCCGAGCCTTGTTAGATATCGTGGTTAAAATTCGCCAGAGTAAGGCAACTAGTTAGCAGTTTGCTTTTCTTGAAATTTAGTTTTGTTGATTGAGTAATTATAAATAGAAACATTTGGAGCCATCATGAGTCGCAACTGGACATTTACATCAGAGAGTGTGACCGAAGGTCACCCCGACAAGGTTGCTGATCAGGTTTCTGATGCTGTCTTAGACGCGATTCTTGCTGAAGATCCCCATGCTCGCGTGGCTTGTGAAACTTTAGTAACAACTGGTTTGTGTCTGGTGTCGGGAGAAATCACAACCGATGCCTATGTTGATATTGCCGAGACGGCGCGCTCAGTGATTAAGGGCATCGGCTACACCAATGCTGATTTCGGCTTTGACGGAAAGACCTGCGGAGTATTGGTTGCTCTTGATGCACAAAGTCCCGACATTGCTCAAGGCGTCAATAAGAGCGAAGAGGTGCGCGGTCGTACCGGAAGCGATGATCTCGATCTGCAGGGTGCTGGAGATCAAGGAATGATGTTCGGCTATGCATGTAATGAAACATCAACTTTGATGCCATTGCCCATTCACTTAGCGCACCGTTTGGCGGAGCGTTTGACTGAAGTGCGTAAGTCGAGCCAGATTCCTTATCTGCGTCCAGATGGCAAAACCCAAGTCACCTTTGATTATGAAGATGGAAAGCCTGTGCGTCTGAATACTGTGCTGATTTCCACGCAACATGATGACGGCATTGATCGCGATACGGTCATCCGTCCGGATTTGATTGAGCAAGTCATCCGTCCAATGATTCCTGCTCAATTCGCGCAGGATGATTATTCGATCTTCATCAACCCAACTGGGAAGTTCGTTTTAGGTGGACCTCATGCTGACACTGGTCTCACTGGTCGCAAGATCATTGTTGATACGTACGGTGGCATGGGACGACACGGTGGTGGAGCATTCAGTGGTAAAGATCCGAGTAAAGTTGACCGCTCGGCGGCATACGCTGCGCGCTGGGTTGCCAAGCATGTGGTCGCCGCTGGTGTTGCTGATCGTTGTGAAGTTCAAGTTGCTTACGCCATTGGTATGGCGCATCCAGTGAGCATCTTGGTTGAGACATTTGGTACCGAAACGATTGCAGTAGAAAAAATTGAAGCAGCCGTCAAGGCCACTTTTGACCTTCGCCCAGCAGCCATCGTGCGTGATCTGAATTTGAAGCGACCGATTTACTTGCAGACTGCTGCCTACGGGCACTTCGGGCGTGAACTGCCGGACTTTGAGTGGGAAAAACTCTCGCGTCTCACTGAGTTCTCTTCGGCGTTGGGCCTCTGAGGGTTCACAGTCGACGTTCGTAGATTGCCGCCGAGATGACGACCACCCCGGTCGTGACTGAATCTGTTTCTGGATTGCCAGTTGTGGCTGGCATTGTCCCGGATGTCACCGGACTTGATCGTGTCTTTGATTATTTGGTTCCGCCATCTCTGACCGATGTCGTCGCGCTTGGTTCGCGTGTACGAATGTCTTTAAATGGTCGTCGAGTCGGGGGATGGGTGGTGTCTCTCGGATCACCATCATCAGACCTGGCGACGAACAAATTGAAGTCAATCGATAAGTCAAGTGGAATCGGACCCGACGCCGAGATGTTGGATCTGTGCCGTTGGGCCTCTGATCGTTGGTGTGCTTCACGTTTACGCCCATTTCTTGTCACCGCCTCACCGAATACGGTTGTCACCCGCGCTTCTCCAGCGCGTCGCACCAAGGTATTGGCTGAACCCGTATCGCCTGCGGCCACATCATTGTTGGCTCAAGGTGGGGGAGTTCTGCGTCTTCCACCGAGTGCCGATCAGATGCCGACAGTTTTGGCGGCAGCCCGATTGGGGCCAACCTTGGTGGTCTGCGCCTCGGTTGACAATGCCCA
>CAMAYS010000146.1:0-5170 GCA_945862545.1 Bifidobacterium breve
ACTGAATGTGTCATTGCTGACAAGCCTGAGAAGGATGACCACGCCGCTCACGGCGGTGGCATGGAAGATTACTAATCCATCCTAAAAAGTGAACCAAATGAATCAAGTAGTTGCTCAGAGCCCCAAGGAAACTTGGGGCTCTGTCGCGCTCGTGACATGTACCGAAGCACTTGGTTTTGATTACGACATGCAACTACTGCTCGAGGCTGTCACCGCTCAAGGTCTTTTGGTCGACGAAGTGTCTTGGGATGACGAGACGATTGATTGGTCATCATTTGATCTTGTCGTGATTCGTAGTACCTGGGATTATCACCGTCGCTATGAGCAGTTCATGAAATGGGTGAGTGATGTTTCTTCGGTGACTACATTGCGTAACGCCCAAGAAGTGATTCGCTGGAATACTGATAAGCACTACTTGAGCGAGATTGAAAAATCTGGCTTGCCCGTAGTGACGACTGCTTTTGCCACCTCAACTACTGACAATTGGTTGGTTGAGTTGGAGAGGCTGATACTTCTTGGTGATGTCGTGGTCAAGCCGACGATTAGCGCGGGGAGTAACGACACTGAACGACATTCTTCAATTGAATCTGCCTCAGTTCATATCTCTAGTTTGCTGAATGCTGGGCGTGCCGTGATGTTGCAGCCTTACCTGATTGGAATTGAGAGTGAAGATGAAACAGGTTTAGTGTTTCTTGATGGCGTCTATTCGCATGCATTTGCCAAGGGAGCGTTGCTAGCCTCAGAAAAAAATATGTCCGGTGGCCTCTATGCCGAAGAACGTATTGCCTCGCGTGAAGCCACAAGCGAGCAACTACTCATTGGGGAAAGAACAATCAACTGGTTGACTCAGCGCTTCGGAAAATTGTTGTATGCCCGTGTTGATCTTGTTCCAGGTTCTGCTGGGCCAACGATTATGGAAATTGAACTCACCGAACCGTCGCTGTATTTGGCATTGCATCCAGCAGCAGCCGAACAATTAGCAAAGAACATATCCCGCGAGATTTCCACGAATCCTCGTTTATAAAAAATCTTTGAGGCATCGGAGATCGATTCTCTTGCTTGTTGAAGAATTGATGTCGATTTAATTGGACTGCTATTTAGCGGCAACCAGGTTCCTAATGATCTGTGCCGAACAACTCACAGCCCAAGCTTCGTACACCGTTCGTCAATGGCGCTCCCGTACTTTTCGGCAATTTCTGCGACATTTGTCTGAATCAAATTATTTCTGACTCTCTGAGCTGTCGTCGGACCAATGTATTGTTTATACAACAACTTTGGGATGTGCACCATTTTTGTCGCTAAAAACGTCCTAACGCACAAATCATAATCATCAGCAACCGTGTACTTTGGGTCATGTCCGTTCAAGTCTCGATACACCGAGGATCTCCAGCAACGAACGTGGTTAGGCGCAGAGACAATATGTTTCATCGTCGTTGCATTCAATGCGGGGGAAGACATCACCCAAACTCCGTGTTCTTCGGACCAATACTCTGATCCATATCCAAACGCCCAACCCTCTGGATATTTTCCTGAAAGGCCATCGGGCAACAATTCACACCAGTCTGAATAAACGAAACCGACTTCGGGATTTTCAAACTCTCTTGCCACTAGTTCGAGACAATTGGGAAGCAATTCATCGTCGTGGTCCAACTCTAAAACAATGTCGCCTTCCGCAACCATCATCAATCTGCGTTTCATCCGTCCGATGTTTCCCGAGGGCTTATGCGATCGGTGGGCAACAATACGAAACCGCTCATCAGAAGAAAATCCGTAAATCTGTTGCCAGACCTCATTTCCGTTATCTGTGTCGTCCCAAATAACCCATTCCCAATCGGTGTACGTCTGGGCTTTCAGGGACGCCCAAGTACGAGCCAGTACATCGGGGTTTGTTCGATACGTTGGGGTGCAAATTGAAATCATGAGCCTTTAATCTCCACCAGGATTGAGCTCTGGATTTTGCTCTTGAAGAAAGAGTTCTTATTTTTGTCTAACACATTTTCAAATTTATCGGACAGTCACGCCGATTGCAAACAATCTTTCGTGTGAGGATTCAGTGATTTGGGTACGACGTATTGACGATGGGCGGGGCCTTTTCAACAGTGCCATAAAAAAGTCCTTGAGGCATCAGAGATCGTCCGCCTTGCGTGCGCCGATCAGTTGCTACGAACCGTAGTCTTTGCCCTGTGGCTCGCAAACGCACTGACCAAATACTTGTCGTCAAGATTGGTAAAGATGCAGAGCGTCGCGCTCCCGATGACTTGGTTGTTGAAGAACCGATGTCCATTCAGCTAGACGGCCACTTAGTGGCGACGACGATGCGCACGCCTGGTCATGATTATGAATTAGCCGTTGGATTTTGTCACGCCGATGGCCTGTTGGCGGGAGCACCAATACTCACCGTGCGTTACTGCGCTAATGGGTCGGCCGTTGAGAGCGAGTTCAACATCGTGACTGTGGAGACTGGTGGTTTGGCGCCCGTACCAACACCACGATTGGGAACGACGTCATCAAGTTGTGGTCTGTGTGGTTCACAATCGCTCGATGAATTGACTGATCGCTTGTCTCCATTGTCGGGCGACTCATTGGTTGTTTTTGACTCAGAATTAATTTTGCAAATTCCACAGCGTGTGCAATCTTCACAGCAATTATTTGCGCTGACAGGGGCTGTGCATGCCGCTGCGACTTTTGACAGCGAGGGAAATATTCTTCTCGTTCGTGAGGATGTTGGGCGCCATAACGCGGTGGACAAGGTGGTCGGCAAACTTTTGCTTGATGGCCAGATGCCCGCTCACTCTCTTGGGCTTTTTGTTTCCGGCCGAGCCAGTTTTGAGATGGTTCAGAAAGCATGGGCCGCCGGCTTTGGAACCTTGGTCTCGGTGAGTGCGCCAACCTCGCTCGCCGTACAGACCGCTCGTCGTGCCGGCATCTCGCTATATGGCTTTGTGCGAGATGGCTCAGCTGTCCGCTATAGCCCCGCCTGACTTCGCAGGTAGGGTTTTGTCTATGAGTGATCACGCCCAAGCCCCCGTACCCGGCCCCGCAGAAGATGGCTCTATGAGCCCCAGCGTTGGATTGTGCGTTATCCACCTTTTCGTCAAGCCAACACCAATGTTTGATGCTGAAGATTTAATTGCTGCGGTGAAGCAAGCGCAGGCGGACGGTCTGCAGGTCATCTGTGTCTCCATGCTCGGTCATAAAGCCGATGCAGCGATCATGGCCTTAACTAAAGATTGGCGTTTGCTGCGCAAATTGCAAACTGCGATTCAAAATGCGGGACTTGATGTCGTTGATAGTTACGTGTCGATGACCGAAGTAAGTGAATATGCCGCAGGTATGCCGGAGGCGATGCTGGCTCCCCGTCTCTACCCGCAACTTCCGCCTGAAGGAAAATTGGCTTGGTGTTTTTACCCAATGAGCAAGAGTCGCGTTCAGGATGCGAACTGGTTCACTTTGCCCTTTGAACGTCGCAAAGAATTGATGCACGAACATGGCACGAGTGGGCGAAAGTTCGCGGGACGTATTGTCCAATTGATTACGGGTTCGGCGGGTGTGGACGATTTTGAATGGGGCGTGACTTTATTTGCTAATCGTCCCGATGATCTCAAAGAAGTTGTCTACACAATGCGCTTTGATGAGGCATCGGCTGTTTATGCAGAATTCGGTACCTTCTATGTCGGAACCGTGACCGAGGTCGACGAATTAGCCAGCCTTTTATAGATCCTCGCTTCGTTACGGAGCACTCATGACGTCGAGCGGACCTTTGTAGGCGCTCAGACCATTGTTGCCAAAACTAAATGTGAGAAATGAGGCCCGTGAAGGATCGCCATTTGGATCAAGATCAAGTTGCCCAGTGGATCCGTTGTAGTCAATGTTGAGTTCGGCCTTGAGGAGAGCGAGACAGGTCGGGAAATCTCCGCACCCTGACCCTCCACGACTCGTGACGATGACCTGGGACATGATCGCAATGGCGTTGTCGCTTCCTGCAGCAATTGATCCGAGAGTCAAGAGATTGACGCAATCAACAATTGCTGCCGAGAATGCGATGCGTTCGGCTGAAGTTTCTCCCACACCCGCAAAGGCATTAGCTGCCACGCCGAGGATGTTGCGGCGAATTGATGAATTGAGATTCTCATTTGTAGAAAGATCGGCAACGAAGAGAGGATCATTGACAACGATCTGATGTGTCGAATTAGCCATGACCAAACTATTGAGGAAGCGCGCTCCACTTTCGCTGTCACCTATCAAGGTGATGACGCCCTTGGATTGAGCAGAAAGTTCTGCAGCCAAAGATGAGTAGTCACTGTCAGCAGGAGCAAACGCCGATTCAAGAGTCACAGAAATACCTTGAACGAGCAGTGCTCGGCGCAGTTCAACAACAAAGTCACGACCGTATGAATCATCGGGGTAGGCAATACTTGTTTCATTGATTCCGGTCTGTGCGACCAACTGTGCCATGGCCTGAGTGAGAAGGCCTTCAGAGGGAGTCGTGCGGATAAATAGGCCTTCATCGGGAAATGAAGCCAGAGAAATAGCCGTAGCGCTAGGTGAGCAGGTGCCGATATTGCTCTCCATGAGTCGCGGTAAAACGGAAAGCGTTGTTGGGGAAGAAAATGGGCCAATTAAGACATCGATACCGTCATTGGCAAGAAAGTTATCGATAGAAGTCAGCGCTGAGGCGGCATCTGCGCCTTCATCTCGCACGATCATTTCGACATCCTGGCCCATCACGCCTCCGTTGGCATTGACAAGATCAATCGCTGCTTGAGCAATGGCAATCAGCGGTTCACCGATCGCTGCTCCTGGGCCAGACTGCGGTATGAGTAAACCAATGCGCAGAATCCCATCTGAAGTTTGCGGAGCAACCGAGGTCGCTAGATCGGGAACACTGTCTGGGGCGGGAACAGACGATGATCCACTGCACGCAGCGACCAGAAGCATGATGCCAGTCAATGTCACGGCGGTCAGAGAGCGTGGTGCCAATAAAGCCATACTCAGAACTCTACGACTCAGTCGGGGTTGACAGAGGTTGCCTGGACGTTCAGGGAGGCGGTGGTGAGGTGGGCAACTCGCTGGCATGCTGGACTTGTTCGGCCACTAGTTCTTGTTCGTAGCGTTCAAGTGTCCCAAGGGCGATAGCCGAAGCAAGTTCAATGCGAAATTGCACTTCTGA
>CAMAYS010000147.1:0-5164 GCA_945862545.1 Bifidobacterium breve
GGTTCGAGTCCCATCCCGGGCACTACTTTCATTTTCCATTCACCATTCATCCATCTGTCTCGTAGGATTAACCCATGGCTAACGCACCGAAACTCACCCCGCTTCAACAATCTGAGGCCCGCAGATTGGCTGCTAAGGCTGCCAAGACAAGCAAAGTTCCTCAGGCTCGAACCGAGGAAGAAAAGGCTGTCCGTAAAGAGCGGGTGGCTAAAGCGAAGGATGCTTTGAGCCGTTCGGTTGGTATCAAGGGTGAGCACGTCATTGGAGCGCGAGCTGCCCTGAAAACCTTCTTGCAGCGCTTGAATGAGCCGAATCAGCCTGATGATTCTCGCTTTGAAATGCTCATTGAGGCACCTTTCCGTGCCCCAGAAAAAAAGAAGACGAACGACCGCCGATTCTAAAACTTGATGTCTCTGCCCTGAGGTTTAGCGCTAGAAACAAGCTAGATCTTGCCTCGCGCAAATTGAAAAAGTCACACTAAGAGTAAGGAAGTGAATATGATTCTCAAGTCTGGAAGTCGCCTGTTCAGTGCAGTTTGCACTGCAGAGTTCATGTCCATCAAAGTTCCGAAAATTGAGGTTGAATTAACAATCGGTGGAGCTTCTCCAGTGAGTTCAGCGGCAGAGCGCAACGGTGTCAGCGCTCCAACTCCTGGCCACGACAGTGGCTCACTGATGGGCAAGCGATATGTCGATGATGCTGACACGATTGAACTTCTCTGCACTAAACCTGGTGCTGGGACACCGGCTGTAGATGGGAACTTATTGCAGTTGAAGCAAGCTAAGGCGCTTCCGGCATCGGACTGATCGCTTGTTGGGTAACTGTTTGGGCTAATCTCGTTTGATGAAGATTTATTCTCGCCCTGGATTGTTCGTTGGTTTAGTCGCCTCCCTTGTTGGCGTTATTGGCTGTTCCAGTGAGGGCTCGACTTCACCTGCGAGCAACCCGCCCATCACTGAGGCAATGACGCAAACGCCCACTGACCCAGCGAGCACTAGCGCCCCAACAAGTACCGCAAGTAAAGAGACTCCCGAATCGGGAACACCATCCACTGAATCAGTGGCGATCGAGATCGACGCTGATGCTGGCGTCGCTGAAGTTGCATCAGTGGCCTTAGGTAGCCCAGTTGTGATTCAGGTGTTCAGCGAAACAGAACAAGAATTCCATCTTCATGGTTATGACATTGAACTCATGGGTGATGAGGTCACTTTTGATTTCATCGCCGACAAGTTGGGCGACTTTGAACTGGAGTCGCATGAGTCAGGCGAAATTTTGCTGACTCTGTCTGTTGTTGAAGATTAGAAAACGGGTTTAGTCCCGAGATTTAATTGATTCTGCAGGGTTGCCCACGCAATGAACCACAGGCGGCTACCCCTGGTGGAACATCAAGGCCAGGAACGACCGACAAGACAATCGATGACGGATGTTCGGCATCGTGCCAGATGGTCACTTTTTCGCCCTTGCTGATAGTTCGGAAAATCCATTCAGGTCGGTTGCCGCCAGGTGCGTCAATGCTGATGCGAATCTTGGAACCAGCGCGGAACGGATGAGCAACGGGGAACATCTCAAGGCGCACCAGTGTGACTTCACCTGGAACCAACGGTTGGGCATCAGACTCGAAATTGGTATGGGTCGGACGTAGTTCGGTAGCCGATGATTCGTCGAGTGCACGATGACTGGCGCGCAGCCATCCACTTTGCACGTATGTTTCAGTTTCGGTTCCTGATTCATCGGGACGGACTTCACTGATCGTGACTTCAAGATCGGTGTCAACAGCATCCGATGAAATCCAAAGATCCGCAGAACCGGGTCCAACGATGACTGTGTCCTCGGTGAGAAGTGCGGTCGTAAAAACCGCAGCAGTACCTTGCGGATTGCGCACCCAATTCCATTTCACATCAGATTTCCAAATATCGCTGCCGGAACCTTCAAAGAATCGCTCTGGTGTCGCACTTGGGTCAGCGGTATAGGAGGTGCTTCCAGTTCCGCTCGCCCCTTGAGCCAGTGTCCCGTTATCACCGAAGTTGAAGCGTGTGGCCTGTGCTTCGGGAATCGGCCAGGCACTGAATTCTGCCTGCCAACGATTAAGTGGCGAAGCAAATGCCTGCCCGTCAGCGGCACCTTGTTCGAACAAGACGCGCACAGAAGGTTCGCTCTCGAAAATTTCAAGAGCCTCGTCATAGGTCATACCAGCGAAACGATTTCCTTGAACGATCGGTGTCATCGCACCCCAGATGCTGGGAGTCAGCACGGTTGCAATCAACATCGCTGGACCGAGGTCAGGAACTTTTTTGGCCACGTACAAACTTAAGAACTCTGCATAACGAGGGAAAACTGAAGGAGATAACGACTCAGTGTGCAAACCATTGACGAGGGTTGCGTATAAATGAGGTGAACCCGTGAACTTGTCGAGGAATCCGGGGAAATGTCCACCAGTCTGCTCGTCCTGCCAGGCCCCAGCGAGAAATACTGGAACATTGATTTTGTCGACAAACATGGACGGGTTGATGCTGTCCAAAAGTTCGGGCACATAGTACTCGTTGTCGTTGATTTCAGAAATGAGATCAGGATTTTGCAGACGCATCCGCTGATTATTGGCACATTCAGAGTCACCCGAATCGGCCATATCTTTCGACCAGCCCTGACCATAAATAGCAGCGCTGTCCATACGTTCTTTAGTCCACTTCACGGCGAAGCCGGTATTCAGAATCCCGCCTGGGGCGAGGGTCGCACGCGCACTGTCATCAAGTACTGATAACGGAGTGATGGCAGCCAAACTTGGTGGCTGTGTGGAGGCCACAAATAGTTGGCTGATACCTGGGTAACTGATTCCCACCATTCCAACCTTGTTGTCCTGCACCCAGGACTGTGCGGCGATGGTCTCAATGGCGTCATAGCCATCCAATTGTTGGGACTCTTCGAAATAACGGAAAGATCCACCCGAGCAACCAGTGCCACGCATATTCACTGCTACATAGGCATAACCGAGGGTCGTAAAAAGTTGACCGAAGGTTGTGTCATTGGGGTTACTCGGTGCGTAACCAGAGTATTCAACGACAGTCGGGTACGGTCCGTTTTCTAGTGCGCCTGGCAACATCACATTGATTGACAGCGTGGTCCCATCGCGCGTCTCGAGATAGCCGAATCCTGGCGATGGGAGTTCTTGATCGGCATAGAAGGATTGCGCAGGAATATACGAAGCGTCATAGACCTCAACCTCGGCACTGGCGGCTGAAAGATCAGCATTGACCACTCTGTACGTTCCAACCTCGAGATTGCGAGCCAAGAATGAACCCTGCTCATCCACTGTGCCCTCGGCGGCAATTGAGCCGTCGGCATGTTGGATCTGTAGCGCGGTACCAGGATCGGCGTCCAGGACTCCGACTTGGTGGGCGCCAGGACGCACAGTGTAAGTAGCGAGGGGCAAAGGCTGTGTGGTCGTAGGTGCCTCAGTGACGACACTCGAGTCGCTGCCACCAGAACAAGCCACAAGTCCGCCGATGAAGACAAATCCGATAATGAATGCCGTGAAACGATGTGTCGTGGATCTCATATTTCCCCCGTTGTTAATTAATTGAACTCTAGATGGGGTCCATGAGGCACAATGGGGTCGTGCCGAATAAAAATTTTGTAGCCCCAGATGTGACAGAGATGGTCAGAGACCTTGGTCGGCTCGTCAACATTGAATCTCCGTCATTGGATATTCCTGCGCTGACCGCAAGTGCGCGTGAATTGGCAGCGATGATGCAGCAACGTTTGGGTGCACCCCCGATGATTGTGGATTCGGCAGTGGGGCCACATGTGCATTGGTCGGGAGGCGGGAGTCCGAAAGTTTTGATCGTCGGACACCACGACACCGTATTTGCCAAAGGTGCTCTGGCAGAGCGCCCCTTCACCGTCGTCGCTGATCGAGCAACGGGTCCTGGCATCTTTGATATGAAAGCCGGAATCATCCAAGCCATCTACGGCGTTGCTGCACTAGCGGATAAATCCGGTGTAGAGATTTTGATCACCTCTGATGAAGAAGTTGGTTCGCATCATTCACGTGACTTCATTGTTGAACGCGCTCAGGCGTGCGGAGCAGTCTTAGTTTTGGAGCCGAGCGCTGATGGTGGAGCGTTGAAAACGGCTCGTAAGGGAACGGGAACTTTCGAACTCCATGTACATGGTCGGGCCTCGCACGCCGGACTTGAGCCTGAAAAAGGCGTGAATGCGTTGATTGAAGCGGCCCAACAGATTCTTGAGATCGCTCAGTTCGGCGATGGTGAACTCGGTACGACCGTGACGCCCACGGTGGCTGTGATTGGTTCGGTCGACAATGTGGTGCCAGCACACGCCAAGATTTCCATTGATGTGCGCGTCGTTGAAGCACAAGAACGCCAACGCGTTGAGACGGCGATGAATTCTTTGATCGTCAACAATCCGCAAGCGCGTCTTGAAATGAAAGGTGGATTCAATCGTCCGCCAATGGCACCCACTGCTTCAACATGGTTATTTCCTATGGCAGTTGAAGTGGCCCACGAGTTGGGCTTGCCTGCTGTTCATGGCGTGGCAGTTGGCGGTGGCTCTGATGGAAACTTTACTGCTGCAGCGGGTGTCGCCACATTGGATGGGCTTGGAGCTGTTGGTGGCGGAGCGCACGCCGATCACGAATGGGTTGATGTCGCGCAGATGCCTCAACGTGCACTATTGATCGCAGGCCTTGTGCAGCGCTTACAAAACCGCAGCGAACACTAGGTTCTGACTACTCCAGTTCGAGTAGGTGGGTTCCCGCTGCCAAGGTTCCAGCAGCGCGATAAATCTCAAGTTTGCTACGACTGTCTTCAATGTCAAGGTTACGCATTGTCAGTTGGCCGATGCGGTCAAGAGGACCAAAGGGTTGATCCTCGACGCGCTCCATGCTCAGACGTTCGGGTGAATATGTGAGATGCGGACCCGTCGTATCCAACACGGTGTAGTCATCACCGCGCCGTAAACGCAACGTCACTTCACCTGTGATGGCAGAACCCACCCAACGCATGATGGGTTCACGGAGCATCAGACTTTGCGGGTCAAACCAGCGACCTTCGTACAACAAACGACCCAAACGGCGACCCATGGTGCGGTAGTTCTCGATCGTGCCTTCGTTATGGATAGCGGTGACAAGGCGTTCGTAGGCAATATG
>CAMAYS010000148.1:0-5138 GCA_945862545.1 Bifidobacterium breve
GCTTTCACAGTTCTGGCCGTTTCCGTTCCTGGTGCGCCGAGTATTGGCACTGTGACTGCGAGTAAAGGCAAGCTGACTGTGGCTTTTACCGCGCCGTCGTCTAATGGTAACGCTGCGATCACTAACTATGAGTACTCGACGAACAACGGTATTACGTTCAAAGCGTTCAGCCCTGCTGACACGTCTACTCCGTTGGTGATCACCAAGCTTTCAAATAGCAACCAGAACTTGGTGAAGAACACCACATATAAAATTCGGATTCGTGCCGTGAACTCTGCTGGTAGCGGAGCATTGAGTACAGCGAAGAGCATTAAAGCCAAGTGAACTCGATCGGTGAAATGCAACTTTCAAAAGGCTGCATTTCACCTGTTCACAAGGTTTTTTCTCGGTATCCACCACCCTGTGGCAAACGTCTCATAGGTTGCCGTTTGCCGCCGCAAGACGGCACTACTGAAGGAGAAAATATGTATACCGTTGCAATTCTGATTGTTATGGCAGTCCTGCTTGAAGCAGTGATGACAGTACTTCATTCCGTCCTGGGCACCGTTGGTCTCGGCGACACCATCAAGAAGCTCCCGATCATCGGAGCGAACCTCACACTGGGTATTTCGATCCTCATCGTGTGGTTGCTTGAGGCGTATCCATTGGGAACCTGGGGTGCCTCATGGGCTGACGACTGGAAGAACATCGTCGTTAACGGAGCCGTCATTTGCGGCATGATTCCGCTCAAGGACGCAGTGTTTGGTGCAATTTCAAAGGGCATGCGGGCTTAGGCCCTCACCCACAGTTTTAACTACTTAGACGCAGGGGTCGGCTCACGGGAAACCGGAAACCGGCCCCTGTTTCGCGTCCCAGGTCAGTGCATCGAGCAGATATGACCAACGCTGGGGTCAACTCGTCCAGCCAGCAGTTCTTGGAATAAGGCTTCAACGCCAGACGGTCGAAAAGTCGGAGCAACCTGCAACCACGGCCCTGTCCCCTCCGAGAAACGGTTCCACGCCTCACTCACCCGCTGATCAAGTCCTGCGCGACCCCACTCTTTATTCCGTAGGGCGATTTGGGTCGGGGCGAAAAAGGGCTGAGGTTTGGGACCAGCCAATGACCTCCCTGGGACTCGAGCACGAGCATCCCAATGTGTTCCACCGACCGCCAGGCTGTACGCCAAATCATCTCCATAATGCTCGTGCACTCCCCATGTCACAGCACTATCTCCGGCGACATCGACGTAGGCGCAGATATCGGCCGCAGTCCCAGAAGGTAAATCACTCATCATGTCGTACGTCACCACTCGGTGATAACAGTCCAAGGACCGAACAAAATCAGCATTTTTTGACGATGTCAACCCAACAACGCTCACTCCAGGACGGCGTGCCAAAAGATGCGCCGATCCGATAGCGGTCTTGCTTGAAGCGCTGGAAATCACCACCGAGGCAACGCTATTGGGATCGCTTTCCAGCACATTTTGCCCCAGGACATCATCCACCATGAACGAAGTCATAAATAATGGCCACAACACCATGTGCTGAGCCTCACGGTCGGGGTGATAGATCGGATCTTGATCAGTGAATACGTAGCGGTTGTAAGCCGCGGCCATCGGTGCACGATGCTCCGACATATCCACAAAACTCCTCTCGTCAAGACGGCCTGCCTTGACAATGAATTGATTGCTCATCGGGAGAAAGCCGTAGATTCGCCGCCCAACTGGCAGGTCCGACATACGAGTTTCAACGACCTCGGCAAAGCCCCACACAGGAATCCGCCCCCAAGGAGTCTCGGCATCTGGCGCTCCTGGAAAGAAATTCCAATATCCCATTGCATCGCCGAATACGCCGTAAGTGATGTTGTTGCTTGTCAGCGCAAAGGCCTCGACGCGCAGTCGAACTTCGCCATCTTGAAGTACAACTTCAGGCTCAGAGTGGACACGCGATCTACTAATTTGACGACGATCAACTTCAATAGTGGTAACAGACATCACAGTAGTCTCGCACAAATTAGGCGGTGTCGGGGCGGCGCTCACGTGCTGCAGGCATCCAGTTCGGGCCAGCAGTTGCATCAATGCGGCCCAACAATCTTTCACCGATGGGTTCAACGAGATCAAGAAACCGTTCCGTGTTCGTTAATCCCAACGATTCCCATGCCCGCTGACAGATGTCGTTGGTGCGTTCTTCGATCAGTTCACGTACCGCTAGTCCCGCCGTGGAAACAACTCCGTTGTCGGCCAGACCTCTGATTTCAAGATCGGCAAAAGCATGCGTGATGGCATCGGCATCGGCTCCGCGACTTTGCGCGATCCACCCGCCGTAGTTGAGATGGGCATCATGCAAGATTCCAGCCTGAACGCGTGAAATATCCTCCGAAGTCAGAACGGCGAAGTGAGTGTCGCCGCGCCATTCTCTGATGCAGTTCACAGCCAACCACGCCGAGACCAAAGGATCCTCATCTCGTGGGGCTTGACGATGCGCAGCAAAGCACACTCTCCCCGATTCAGGGAGGGCATCGGCGACTCGCCATAGATCACCATCTAGGGCAGCGAGACCTTCGCAAATTTCTGGTACATACTGACGCAGGCCTTCGCCCACTGCTTGATTGCGAGCCGCAAAAATCTCTTGCCATGACGTGTTCTGACCAGCCAAAGTCAGCGCAAACTCAATGAAATCAGCCCGAATCGAATAAAAGGCAGCAGATACAGCCTGATGCCCAGCAGGCAACAAGGGGGCTCCGCGACTCGCCACGTAGTACCCCACTCCATTGGGTATCCCCAGCCCCGCGTATAACTCAATCGCCCGAGGATCCCAATAGATCCAGCCGATAAGACGGTGCGATGCGAATGCACTTCGCCGAGTGAGTTCCATCCAGTCCGTTGTCACCCAATAAGCATGACATAGAGAGCGTTAGATCAAGTTGTCTGAACCTTGCGCTTGCGCATCTTGGCAAGACCCTTTTGGCTGGCCAAGGAAACGGCAATGATCAGCGTCGTACCTTGGAACATTGGGTTCACCCAATACGAGTCAGTTCCGACAACAAGTTGCAGACCCTTGATACCGAAGGCCAAGGCATACAGAGCAATGAATGTTCCGGCCACATTCGGGCGACCCTTCAGTTGTGACGCACCAAAGAACACTGCGGCGATCGCTGGGAACAAATAGTTGGGGCCAGTCGCCTGAGGGCCGGCAAACAAGCCGAGCTTGGCACTAAACACAATGCCCGCAACCCCTGCCAAGAAAGACGAGGCGATCAGCGAACCCCAGACCATGCGGTCAGTCTTTACACCTGCCAAACGCGCTGCCTCTGGGTTGCCACCAGTGGCATAAATGAAACGTCCGACTGGCGTGTGTTCCAGTACATACCAAATGATGATTCCAGCCACGGCGAGGTAGAAAAAGACCACGGGGATTCCGAAGTATTGATTGCGACCAAATTTTTCAAATGTCCCCGAGAAGACATCGGTGATCTGGCGATTGAAGGAAATCTTCAACGCAATTGCACTGATCACTTGACCCAAACCCAAAGTGGCAATAAATGAGTTGACCTTGAGTTTGACGACAATGAAGCCAGAAACGACACCAATCAAGGTACACACCACAAGGGTGATAACTGCCGCCACACCCACTGGCATATTAAATGAGCGTGATTTCTCATCGGACAAGAAACACATCGTCACAACCGACATTGACATCACGGCACCGATTGACAAGTCAAACGTTGCTGCGCAGAACGGCACCAGGAAGGCTAAGGCTAAAATACCAGTGCTGACATTTTCACCCAAGACCAACTTGGCGCTCGTCATACTTAAAAAGGTGTCAGGTTTCCATAATCCGAAAATGATCATGAATGCTCCCCAAAGATAAAGGGCACTAAAGCGATCCAATCCGAGACGGTTCAATAAAGATCTCTGCGGGGTGGCTAAGACCCCTGATTCACTAGTCGACATATGTCTTCCTTTCACTTCACATTTTGTTTGGGACGAATTTCAATGATTAATTGCTTGCCAGGCTTGAGCCTGCCAGTAAAACCTTGTCGATACTTTGAGCCATTGACCCTCCACCGCGCACAATCGTGTCCACGATCCGACCACGGTGCATGACAATGACGCGGTCACAAAGACGAGCTAACTCAGCAGAGTCCGTCGAGGCGATGACCACAGCCGAACCGCTTGCTGCTGCTGCATCAACGAAAGCATGAATCTCTTCTTTGGCTCCGACATCGACGCCTTGAGTGGGTTCATCAAGCAACAAGACTTTTGGATCTAAGCGAAAACTCCGTGCCATCATCACTTTTTGTTGGTTGCCGCCCGACAAGGTTGAAATTGGCGCCTCACTGCTGGTCGTCACGACCGAAAGCCGTGCAATCCAATCCTGAGTTTCAGCACGTTCTTTTTTATGATTCAGTCGCAACCCTGTCTTATTACGAGCCACATTGGCAATCGTTGTATTTGAACGCACACTCATCAGGGAGATGATGCCATTGCGTAAGCGATCAGCCGGCACGAAAGCAAGTCCCGCGGCGATAGCCGCACTCGGCTTGCCCGCACGAATTGTTACTCCATCAATCGAGACATCTCCGAGACGCTCCATCGCTCCCGACAACATCGGAATCAATGTGTCTCGCCCCGAACCAGTCAGGCCAGCCACGCCCAAAACCTCTCCCGGGCGAACTTCGAGACTGACATCGTTCATCCCTAGACCCCATAAATCTGTAACCCGTAAGCGCGGTTCAAGAGTTTGATCAATGGATCGATTCACTGTCGCCGCAGTCACCTTGCGACCAACGATCAATTCAATGAGAGACGACATGTCCAATTCACTGGCTTCAACAGTGGCGACGACTTTGGCATCCCGCAAAACAGTGACACGATCGGCGATTTCAAAAACTTCCTCAAGGTGATGCGAGACAAAGACGACTGCGATGCCACGAGTCTTCAGACGACGAATGGCATTAAAAAGTCTGTCCACATCTGCCCCAGGCAAGGAAGCCGTCGGTTCATCAAGAACCAAAATCGAAATATTCTGCTCGGATTCTTGCAAAGCCCGAGCAATTGCCACACCCGTTCGGGCTGCGCCACCGAGCGCGGCAACTGGAACGCGAACATCAATATCAAAGCCAAGATCCAGTAGAGCTTGTTTGGTCTTCAGTGTTTC
>CAMAYS010000149.1:0-5034 GCA_945862545.1 Bifidobacterium breve
AAGAGGTCAGTCCAGACATCTTTCATATCGCCGATACGTCGCTTGCCATCGCGCAATAATGCGAGACCGATATTGGCGCGATTGCCAGGAAGCGGAAAACTCCAGGCGTAACCCGGCAACAAATCTGCGTCAAACCAAATGATCAATCGTTGTGCTGCTGTGCCTGTGACATTGCTGGCGTATTGGCGAAAGGCGTGCCATTCACCGAGGTATCCGGGCTCGGAGAGACCGAGTGACTTGCGCACTGGACTCCACATTCCATCGGCTGCAATGAGCCATGTGCTGCGAAAGCAACGCGGTGCATCATTGGCACGTACCGAAACAAAAAGTTGCTCACTGTTGACACTCAGCGATTCATATGCGCAGTTCTCTATAACGGTGATTCCTTCGTCCCGAGCCTGCGTGAGTAAGGCGTTATCAAGTTCAAGGCGCGGAGTGACGGCAGCAAATTTTCCGCTTGTCGGCAAGGGCACACACACTTCGCGTCCACTTGGCGAGCGCAACCAAGCGGCCTCAACATCAAACCACGAAGGTACGGTCGCTGGATCAAAGTTGAGTTTTTCAAGTTCCCGTAATGCCAACGTGGTGAGGCCATCGCCGCAACATTTATCGCGTGGAAATTGTGCCTTGTCAATCACGATGACGTGCAACCCAGCACGTGTGGCGGTGATCGCCGCGGCAATGCCAGCGGGACCCGCCCCGACGATCAGCAGATCACAGTCAGATGGGGTTATTTGACCGTCGAGTGTCACATTGTCAGGCTAGAAGCGAGCATCGATTGGTGCGCTACCCAATGCCATTCTCTATGATTGAAATGTACATGTCACATCCATTGTGGGTGAGACGACGAAATTGAATGGAGATCCGAGATGGCTCGGTTATGTGAAGGAAAAGTTGCAATTGTGACCGGAGCCGGTCGTGGAATCGGACGTGAACACGCCCTCAGTTTGGCATCTCAAGGTGCCAAGGTTGTGGTGAATGACCTGGGCGGCAATGTTGATGGAAGCGGTGGAGACCTCAGTCCTGCTGATCAAGTGGTGGCCGAAATTCGCGGCATGGGTGGCGAGGCTGTTTCCAATGGTGACAGTGTCAGCGATTGGGCGGGAGCAGAGCGTCTGATCAATACCGCGATTGAGGCATTTGGCGATCTCAACATCGTTGTCAATAACGCAGGTATCTTGCGCGACCGCATGTTGTTCTCAATGTCTGAAGCAGAGTGGGATGCGGTCATCAACGTGCACCTCAAAGGAACTTTCGCTCCGACACGCTTTGCATGCGTGTACTGGCGTGAGCAGTCCAAGGCGGGCAAGCCAGTGTCGGGCCGCATCATCAACACCACGTCGGTGTCAGGCATTTACGGCAACCCTGGGCAAACCAACTACGGAGCGGCCAAGGCTGGTATCGCATCATTCACCAACATCGCTGCTTTGGAAATGTCGCGCTATGGCGTGACAGTTAATGCTGTTGCTCCCGTGGCTTTGACTCGTATGACCGAAGGTCTCGGACCAGCGCCAGAGAGCGATGAAGAACGAGAGAAGCGTTCGCCACGTTGGATCGCACCGATTGTTACGTGGTTGGCTTCTGATGAAGCGGCAGGCGTGACGGGACGCATCTTCGAAGCGAGTGGCGATATTTTGGCTGTCTCAGAAGGTTGGGTCCGTGGACCAAAGCATGCACCGGTTGACGACCCGACCATTCTTGGTCCGATTGTGGCTGAATTGTTGGCCAAGGCTCGCAAAAACTCGGGTATGGACGGAACTCCAGGCGGCT
Organism: Bifidobacterium breve; assembly: GCA_945862545.1. Taxonomy (GTDB): domain Bacteria; phylum Actinomycetota; class Acidimicrobiia; order Acidimicrobiales; family Ilumatobacteraceae; genus Casp-actino8. The sequence goes on from CAMAYS010000149.1 coordinate 1,771, forward strand.
GGCCGCAGCCGCGCTCGTAAATTGGTCCCGTAAAGAACTAGAACCTGTACATCACTACTTAAGGAGAAATGCAATGCCATTGAATCCATCTGCTGTCGGCGCTGTCGGCGATATTCGTACCATGTCATGGAATTCGAAAGATGCTTTGTTGTATGCCGTGGGAATTGGAGCAGGTCAAAGCGATCTGCCATTCACCACAGAGAACACCAAAGACATTCAGCAAGTTGTCTTTCCAACCTTTGCTGTTGTCGCTGGCTCCGGCACTGCTTCAGCGGGCAAGAGTGCGATGAGTGAAATCGGTTCATTCAACTTCGCGATGTTGGTGCACGGTTCGCAAGCGATCACACTGCATCGTCCGATCCCTGTTGAGGCTGAAGTGACAGTGCAAGACAAAGTTGTAGCGATGTACGACAAGGGCAAGGCCGCAGTTGTTGTGACTGAAGCCGAGACCAAGTTGAAGAGTGGTGAATTGTTGTGGACCACACGTTCATCAGTTTTCATTCGTGGTGAAGGCGGATGGGACGGCGACCGCGGACCATCGGGACCTCAGAATGTTCCACCAGAGCGTACGCCCGATCACGAAGTGACATTGCAGACCTCACCTGATCAGGCTTTCGTGTATCGCCTCTCGGGCGACCGTAACCCTCTGCACACCGATCCATCTTTCGCTGCTATCGGCGGATTTGATCGCCCGATCTTGCACGGTTTGTGCTCGTATGGTTTCACTGGACGCGCTTTACTCGGGGCATTGTGTAACAACGATGTCACCAAGTTCAATCACATTGAAGGTCGTTTCTCTTCACCGGTCATGCCAGGTGATGCTCTGACCGTGCGGATGTGGACAATCGCCTCAGGTGAAACAGTGTTCACAACGTCAGTCGGTGATCGAGTTGTGATCGATCAAGGTCTCGTGCGTCACTCCTGAATTCAGAAGAGGCGTAGTTCTTCTGGTCGACGGCCGCGGAGATCTTCATAGTCAACTTCTGCCCAAGCAATTCCTCGTTGTTCGGCCATTGTGCGCGCTTGGGGTTTAATAACTTGGGCCACAAAGATTCCACGCAATCCTTTGAGGTTGGCATCTGGACGCAAGAGTTCGAGATAACGCGCAAGTTGTTCAACGCCGTCAATCTCGCCACGACGTTTGATTTCAATGGCCACGGAATTTCCATGACGGTCAATGCACATCAAGTCAACGGGACCAATGGGCGTGGGCCATTCGCGACGCACGAGAATGAGACCATCTTCAATTGTCTCGGGCAGAGCTGCAAGAAGTTCTTGTAGATGTGCCTCGACGCCGTCTTTTTGTAAACCAGGATCCTCGCCAAACTCTTGAGCGTGATCGCTGAATATCTCGTGAAAAGTGATGGTGAGAGTTTCGCCCTTGGGATTAGTGACAACCCATTGACCATCTAACTCGACGATGGTGTTGGGTGCTGTCATCCAGTTCAGAGGTTTATACGCTCCACCATCGCTATGGATGGCCACGCAACCGTCGGCTTTGACCATCACTAAGCGAACTGCCTCTGGCAACGTGGCATCGAGGCGACCGGCATATTGAACGCTGCAACGAGCGACGACAAGGCGCATAACGAGAACCCAACCTAGTTGTTAATGACCCACATGATCGCGCATGCGTTTTTGGATCAGATCACGTCTGGCCTGAAGTTCTTTATAGGTCATGCGGTCAACGTTATCTTCGAGTCCCAAACTGGCTTTGACTCCAGACATATCGAAGGCAACTGCGTCGGGATCAACTCCGAGTTCTTTACCGAGGCGGTCTCCATGGCGTTGCGCGAACATCATGGAGATATTGGCGACTTCGCCGAGGATGTCAAGTTCGGGTGCCAGACGCGAGATCGCCCCATCAAGAAACACCATGTTTTTGACATAGAGCATGAGTTCTTTGGGCAAACTTGCCCCATATCCGAGGAGGGCTTTGATCACTCTTTGCACCTCAGTGACCATTTGCTCACCCGACAGTGTGGTTGGGTCAATGGTGGCTTGATCTAGACGTAGATCTTTAATGACAGCGCCTAGATCTGTGTCCATTGGTAGTGCGCCCAAATCGCGTAGCGCAGTCATCTGGCCCATGACGTCGTTGGTTGTTGCGCTGAGCATCAGTCGTAGAAAGGCCAGACGACGTTCTTGTGACAAGCGTGCCACAATGCCGAAATCGAGAAGCGCTGTTCGTCCATCTTGCAGGACGAATAAGTTGCCGCCGTGAAGGTCGCCGTGGAAAATACCGTGGATCATCGCGCCTTCCATAAAGGCGATCATGCCAGTGCGAATCACTGCTTCTGTATCAATGCCAGCGTCTTTCATGCCAGCCACATCATCAAAGTTAAAGCCAGAGATGCGCTCCATCACGAGGACACGGCGCGTCACAAGAGTGGGGTGGGGTCGTGGAACGATGTAGCCCTCTTGTCCCAAGTCATGCAACATTGCCGCGACATCAAGCATGTTGGATGCTTCCAAACGAAAGTCGAGTTCTTCAACAATGGTTTCGGCAAAAAGTTCAACAAGAGCTGGAGGATTCGCCAACGCAGAAATGGGGATACGACCGACAAGGTATGGGGCGATCCATGCCATGACTGTGAGGTCTTTGCGCACCAGGCTCGCCACTCGGGGTCGTTGTACTTTGACGACGACATCTTCGCCTGTGAGCAGACGGGCTGCGTGGACTTGGGCGATGGATGCTGCAGCTAATTCTTTTTCATCAAACCATTCGAAGACATCTTCAAGACGCGCTCCCAAATCTTGTTCAACAGTTTGGCGCACAGTGGAGAATGGCTCGGCGGGAACTTGGTCACGACATTTTTTGAATTGGTCAACGAGTTCAGGAGGAAACAGACCTTCTCCAGAAGAAATGATTTGACCCAACTTGATGTAGGTCGGACCAAGAGTTTCGACTGCTTTTCTCAGGCGCAAAGAAACGTCAGCTTGGCTAGCGGAGCGATCGACATATTTGTTGCGCTTCTTTTTTATGAACCAAGGAGCAAGTGCCTTGACAATGTTGATGGTCACTGTGATGACGCGTCCCCCTGGTGGCAGACGACGTGGCGTTGTCAGGACCGGAACTTCCGCATTCGCCTGAGAGCGGAGGGCCTGCGTAGATCCCAACCAGCGAATGCTCTGACGATCTAGTTCCCACGGACCCCGCTCGGTAAATGAACCCCACTGCAAGTCACGGGAACGATCATTGGGAGACATTGATTCACTCACCTTGAGAGTCTGCCTGCGCCATCAGAAAATTTCCTGTCGGAG
>CAMAYS010000150.1:0-4984 GCA_945862545.1 Bifidobacterium breve
GCCGTCAAGCGCACACCTTCGGTATCGATGTATGCATCACCAGCGCGCTGGCTGACAGCCTGAAAGGAGGCAATCGATTTTTCGAATTGGAAGCGCCCCTTGGCATATTCGGCCATCAACGCCAATGCCGATTGGCAAGCACCTGAAGTCAATAAGCAGGCAGCAGAAATTCCGCGATTGACAAGATCGTGTACGGCCGCAGAAGTACCCAAGCATTTGGCTGTTGCGCCATTGAATTGAACAAGAGCATCGGGAACTCCCGATGTTGTGTCCTGACGTGTGATCGTCACATTCGGATCTGACGCCTCGACGCAATACAACCCATCAGCCGCCGTCACAACGAAGCGCTTGGCAAGCAGGCCGTGGGGTACGCACACCTTGGTTCCGGTGATTTTCCCGTCAACAACTTTGGTAGCAGGATGAAAAGCATCACCGACTTGCTCATGAATTGCTGCGGTCACGATGACGTCACCGTTAGCCACACCGTCAAGTAAGTCTGGGTATGCGACGAGTGAATTGGCAGCTAGGCCCATCACGGCGAAGGCTGGGACAGGAGCAGCCACTCGGCCGATTTCTTCAAGGACGACGGAGATCTCAATGATGCCGAGACCTGCACCGCCCACAGATTCTGGTAAGCCGATACCAACTAAGCCTGCATCGCCGAGTGTTCGCCACAGGGCGAGATCGGTACCGCTGTCAGTAGCCGAAATGTTTTTAAGGTGTTCGGGTGTACAAACGTCGGTCAAAATTTGACGAGCCAATGAGCGCAGTTCGTCTTGGTCAGAGGTGAGTGAAAAATCCATTATCGGGCCGCCCGTGGGAATCCTAGAGAGAACATGGTGATGAGGTCGCGTTGCATTTCGTTTGTTCCGCCACCGAAGGTCAGGATGAGCATGCCGCGGTACATAGTCTCAAGTCGTGCTCGGACAATTGCGCCGGGAGTTCCTTGAGTGAGGTAACCAACTGGTCCGAGGATTTCAAAGAGCAAGCGGAATGCTTCAAGGTAAAACTCGGTGCCGTACACCTTGATGGATGAGCAATGCCCAATATCAAGTTTGCCTTGTGTGGCTTCCCACGCGGACTGCCAGTTCATCAGACGTAACACATCAAGTTTTGCGTGAACGCGAGCCAAGTTCATCTGAACCCACTCTTGATCGGCAACTCGACGACCGTCGGGCAGAAGAGTTGTCTTGGCGTATTCCAATGTGTCAGCAAGAGCGCGATCAATCACACCCGTTGAGCACAGCGTCACGCGCTCGTGGTTCAGTTGGTTGGTGATCAAGGTCCAACCTTTGTTTTCTCCACCGACACAGTTTTCAACTGGGATCCGCACCTCATCGAGGAACATTGCGTTGATGTCATGCTCACCAATGAGATTGAGTTTCTGCAAGGTGATGCCAGGGGAATTCATTGGCATGATGAGAATGCTGATGCCCTTGTGCTTGGCGGCATCGGGATCAGTGCGTACGGCCAGCCAGCAATAGTCGGCGTCGCTTGACAGAGATGTCCACATCTTTTGCCCAGTGACGACATAAACATCACCATCGCGTACAGCACGTGTTTGTAACGCGGCTAAGTCAGTGCCAGCACCAGGTTCGCTGTAACCAATGCAGAAGTGCAGGTCACCTTTTAAAATTTTTGGTAGGAAAAAATCTTTTTGTTGGTCGCTACCAAAGTTCATCAGTGTTGGTCCGACGGTGTTCAAACTGAGCATCGGTACTGGAGCACCTGCGCGCATTGACTCATCAAAAAAGATGAATTGTTCAATAGCGCTGCGACCTTGTCCACCGAAAGCCTTTGGCCAGCCGACTCCAGCCCAACCATCAGCACACATCTGTTTCCACACACGTCGTGGAGCCTCCCCGATGCCGTGACTACCGCTGAGTTCTTTGACAGTCTTCTCGTCGAGCAGATTTTCGTAGTAAGTACGCAGTTCGGTACGCATTGCTTGCTGCTCTTCGGTGTATCCGATATCCATAAATCTCCCTAGAAATACAAAATTGCGCTCTGAAGTTTCTAGCAGAAGTCACGGCAAAATCTCTCTGCGAACTACGCTAAAATTTATGACAGAAGATTTGAAACTTGGCTGGCACATTGGATATTGGGGTCGTTCAATGCCGGTGGGAGTGCCCGAGACTTTGCGAATAATCGAGGGTTTGGGCTACGACACTGTGTTTACTGCGGAATCTTGGGGCAGCGACGCTATTTCACCTCTTGCTTGGTGGGGCGCTGCGACAACCAAACTCCGCTTAGCGACGAACATCGTGCAACTATCTGCTCGCACCCCAACAGCTACCGCCATGGCCGCGATCACCATGGATCATCTTTCAGGGGGTCGCTTTTGTTTGGGTCTCGGAGTGAGTGGTCCCCAAGTCGTTGAAGGTTGGTACGGGCAACGATTCAATAAGCCCTTGGCGCGTACTCGTGAATATGTGGAGATCATTCGCAAGATCATTGCTCGTGAAGAACGTTTGACGAATGCGGGTCCCGAGTATTCAATTCCGGCTCAAGACGGTTTGGGTCTTGGCAAGGCACTCAATGTCATGACTCACCCCATTCGTCCCGACATGCCGATTTTTATCGGCGCTGAAGGTCCAAAAAATGTTGCATTGGCCGCCGAGATCGCCGATGGTTGGTATCCAATTTTTTATGCGCCGCGACATGAAGAAATGTATACCAAGCACCTCAATGAAGGTTTTGCGCGTCCTCATGCGCGTCGTACAGCAGACAACTTTGAAATTTTAGCGATGGCCAATGTTTCGATTGGTGACGATCTTGAACTGGCCTATGACCGTCTACGTCCAACGATCGCTCTTTATGTTGGCGGCATGGGTGCACAAGAGATGAACTTTCACGCCGACGTATTTCGGCGACTTGGCTATCACCAAGATGTTGACAAAATTCAGGATTTGTTTCTCCATGGCAAGCAAGCCGAAGCCATCGCTGCGGTACCCAACAAAATGATTGACGAGATTTGTTTGGTTGGATCAACCGCCAAAATTAAAGACGATCTCGCCGCTTGGCGCGAGAGCAAAGTTACGACATTGGTGGTCGGTGGCTCAGTGGAGACACTGCGCACGATGGCCGAACTTGTGTATGGCTGATTACTTGAGTTAGGGAATCAGGCAATAACGATGATGACGTCGCCTGAACCCACTGTCTGACCAGCGGCGACTTTAATCTCCGTGACCTTTCCAGCCTTCTCGGCCAAAATCTGGTTCTCCATTTTCATGGCTTCGAGCACGCACACGGCTTGACCAACTTCGACTTCTTGACCGACCTCAACCATCAACTTGACGATGGTTCCCTGCATCGGAGCAGTGACTTGACCCGAACCGCCACCGACACCAGCGCCACTCGATGAGCGAGTTGGCTTCTTGGCTTTTGCTGGACCCGAGGCAATGACCGCTGTTTGTTCGGGGACCCACATCGCAACGTCAAAACGCTTGCCGTTAATTTCAACAGTAGTGTTGCGGCGCACAAGTGGCTCAGCGTCATCACCCTCTTGAGTAGGTGCCGCTGTCACTCCAATTCCCGAGAGATCAAGAACCTCTTCAACCCACTTTGTTGAATGCTTCATTGCGGCAAAATCAGGATGCTTCAAGATCGCTAAGTCGGCGGGAATAGTCGTGTAGACCCCCTCCACAACCATTTCTTCGAGAGCGCGGATGGTGCGTGCGATAGCTGTTGGACGATCCTTACCCCAAACGATCAGTTTGCCGACCAAGTTGTCGTAGTACTGGCTGATCTCATCGCCACTTTCATAGCCAGAGTCGAAGCGCACTCCGAAGCCGTCGGATGGAACGAGCTTGGTGATTTTTCCGGGTGATGGAAGAAACTTTCCACCTGCTGGGTTCTCGGCGTTAATGCGAATTTCAATGCCGTGTCCGTAGCGTCGTGCCGTGACCTCTTCTTGGGTCATAGGAAGTTTTTCGCCAGCGGCAACGCGCAATTGCCATTCAACGAGATCGATGCCCGTGATGACTTCAGATACAGGGTGCTCGACTTGCAGTCGGGTATTCATTTCAAGGAAAAAGAATTCGCCATCTTGATAAATGAATTCAACCGTTCCGGCATTGAAATATCCAACGGCTCGTGCCGCTAGAACAGCAGCGGCACCCATGGCTTCTTCAACACCTTCGCCCATTGCGATCGCTGGTGCTTCCTCGACCAATTTCTGGTGACGACGTTGCGCTGAACAGTCACGTGTAGAAACCCACACATAATTTCCGTGTTGATCTCCAACTAACTGAACCTCAACATGGCGCGGCCAGGTGAGATATTTCTCCACATAAATCTCATCGCGACCGAAGAATGCTTTAGCTTCGCGCTGAGCGCTATCCATTGCCTCCTGCACGGTTTCGGCATTGTGCACAACTTTCATGCCGCGACCACCGCCACCGAATGCAGCCTTGATGGCAATTGGGTAACCGGCCGTTGCCGCAAACTCTGTGATCTCTTGCGCAGTCGTGACGAAATCTGTGGTTCCAGGAACGATCGGGCAACCACCGCGCAACGCGGCGCGTCGACTAGAAACCTTGTCTCCCATTTCACGAATGGCATCACCAGGAGGTCCGATGAAGGCCACACCCATGTTGGTGATCGCGTCGGCAAAGTCGGCGTTCTCGCTGAAGAATCCGTAACCCGGATGAACTCCGTCGGCGCCACTTTTGCGGATGGCATCAAGAATGGCTTCGGTGTTGAGGTAACTCTCAGCAGCAGTTTGACCACCTAATGCGTAGGCCTCGTCGGCGAGTCGGACATGCAGTGCATTGCGATCCAATTCGGAATACACCGCCACGGTGGCGATCCCCATCTCGCGGGCGGCACGAATAACGCGCACTGCGATCTCGCCACGGTTGGCTATCAGGATCTTTGTTAACGGTTTAGTAGACACAAGTTACAATGTTGGTCTGATGGAGACCCCAAATGCGACCTCAAATGACGAGAACTTGCCAGGATCTCCATTTCTTGGGAAAAAAAT
>CAMAYS010000151.1:0-4979 GCA_945862545.1 Bifidobacterium breve
GAGGCATTAATGGTGATGCGTCGGACCGATGCTATGGAACAGAGTGTGGCCGATGTCGTTCGCAAAGCACAGGCGGTTTGGTTCGTGGGCGATAATCCGATTCATCTACGAAGTGTCATGAAGGGCACGCCTGTCTGGTCGGCGGTTGAATCTGTTTTCCAAGCGGGGGGACTGGTCGTCGGTGCTGGTGCTCCGGCTTCAGCATTATGTGATCCGATGATTGACCCACGTGGCGGTGCACTTGCGCTCGGTCTCGGATTGCTGAGTGGAATCGCTGTTGTCGCCCAAGCAGAGTTGGTTAGCCCCGACCGCCATACACGCACGAAGAAATTAGCGAACGTGCCATTGGTGTTCTTGCCTTCACCGTCGGCATTGATTCGACGTGGACATGAATGGGAAGAAGTCGGGTCTAATGAAAAAGTCGGTCAACTACCGACCTGATCAGCCTTCTGAAGGTTCGGAAGTGAAGTTGGGGTCAAAAACCCAAGCACCCGGAAAGTGGCGCTCGCCGATTGGTCTCAAGTCGGCAAGGAACATCACTGGTTCAGAGTCCGTCGGAATCTTGACGGAGAAGTTTCCTGTATAGACCTCTTTGGATTGAAGTGTGCGGGCACCGAATTGTTCAATACCAGGAGCCATTTCTGAAATGTATGACTTGCCATCAAGGGTGTAGACCCGAAACATTTCTGGTGTGATTGAAATCGGTTCAAGTGCACCACTAGTGATCGACACATTGAATGAAAATGTTCCATCTTCGGCGGTAACAGGGGTATCAATCTGAATTGAGGCATTGCCGAGGGCAACGAGGTCACTTGGTTTATAGGGAATCGTGTTGATATCTATGGGCAACGGTGGGTCGGGATTACCAACTTGTGGGGCGACAGTTGTTGTGGTTGTTTTGGCTTCGTCACCGCTACAGGCAACTACAAATAACGGCGTCAAAATTAATAACGCAACAAGTGTGAGGCGCTTCATATTTTAACTGATGGGCGTAAGCGAGCTGCGACGATAGGCGGTAACAACACAATTGCCAAGATAGCAGCCATGATCAGGAGGTAGATGAACGCCGATGTACCAGAGTCCGATTCTTCAATAACCACACTTGTTGCGACAGCAACCCCCGGTGTTGGTATCCCTGAAGCATCGGTGCCTGTGTCGGTTCCGGTTCCTGTGTCGGTGCCTGTGCCTGTGCCTGTGTCGGTGCCTGTGTCGGTGCCTGTGTCGGTGCCGGTTCCGGTGTCGGTGCCTGTGTCGGTGCCGGTGTCGGTTCCTGTGTCGGTTCCTGTGTCGGTTCCGGTGTCGGTGCCGGTTCCGGTGCCTGTGTCGGTTCCTGGAACAGTTGTCGGAGCAGGTTTGGTCACGAGGAAGTCGCCAGTGATGGTTGGGTTTGTACAACTATTGATGGCTGGTGCTGCATTTGCGCCAGGAATTTTTGCAGCAGCGGAAAATCCGTATTCAACGAGGTTTTTTGGAAGTGGTGCGTAACCCAATTGCTCTGCTTTTTGTTGGCCAGCACATAAGAAATAGAAGATGAAGTCGGACAATGTCGCACCTTTGTCGGCATTAAATGGCGACGCCTCACTTGTTGGCACGATCATGTATGAATAACTCGAAACGGGGTAAGCACGGGCATCGCGGTTTGTGTACACGCCGTTGAGGACCTGCGTGCCATCATTATTGATTCGTGCACCGAGTAGAGCAACCGTCACATTGATGGCAACGGGTTGGGTATATGCACCAGATGCATTTTTTACTGACGCCACGGGGAAACCACGCTCTTTGGCGTAACCATATTCAACATAGGTGATGGCACCTTCGTTGTATGGAGCTGCGACATAGTTGGCGACTCCGTCTGAATACTGCTGGGCTGCGAAACCACTGTTGGGAAAATCTGGATAAAGGGAGGTTGGTGCACAACCCGAACCAAGATTTGCTTGTTGGCACAAATAGTTCCACGATGCGGAAGCCTGGTTTTCCAAGAACGCCGTGAATTGTGCGGACGTACCCGAACCATCGGAGCGGATGACGGGTTTGATGCGAGTCGCCGGCATCACTCGTTGTGGATTGTCCGCAACAATTGCTGGGTCATTCCACAGGGCGATTTGGCCGCTAAAAATCTTGCCCAAAGTTGTTGGTGACAATTGCAAATCAGTAATTTTTTGGCCATTGGCCTTCAGGTTGTACATGAAGGCCGTACCACCAGCCACGATTGGCAGGTAGGCATATGGACGACCTGCCGCTGATGCAGTTTCATCGGCGGCTACGTTGCCGTTTCGATCAATAAGTGCCGCTTGGAAAGGAATTTCTGAAACAGCGAAGTCGACTTGGCTTTGGTAGTAGGCAGCGCGACCGGCGGTCGAACCCACACCTTGGAAGTTGATGACGAGACCCTGACGAGCCACATCGGCACGCCATTGGTCGACGGCAATTTGGCTCCATGTTGAACCAGCACCATCAACTGGGGCCTCGGCGTGTACCACTGCAGGCGAGACGATTGCTAGTGAGGTGAATAATGCAGCGGTAGCTAGGACGAATTTCTTCATTCGACGCATCAGCCAAACCTTCCGTTTACGTAATCATTGGTGCGTGGATCTTCGGGATTGCTGAAGATGGCCTTAGTCGGACCTTCTTCAATGATGCGTCCAGGCTCGTTTTCAGCAGCCAAGAAGAAAGCGCAACGATGCGAAACGCGCTGTGCTTGTTGCATGTTGTGGGTCACGATAACGACAGTGATCGTTTCACTGATTTCGCTGATGGTCTGCTCAATGCGTCGCGTTGAGGTTGGGTCAAGTGCAGAACATGGTTCGTCCATCAACAACACCTGTGGGCTCACCGCTAGCGAGCGTGCGATACACAGACGTTGTTGCTGTCCACCAGATAATGCACGACCTGGGTCACCGAGACGATTCTTGACTTCGTTCCACAAACCGGCTTTGGTGAGACATGATTCGATGAGATCATCTCGTTCTGAACGAGTCGATTTAAGGCCTGACAGCTTGAGTCCTGCCAACACGTTTTCGGCAACAGTCATTGCCGGAAATGGGTTCGGCTTTTGGAAAACCATGCCAATACGACGTCGAACGTCGGTCACAGGAATTGCTCCACGATAGATGTCAACGCCGTCAATGAGAATTTCACCGGCAAGTGTTGCGCTGGGAACAAGTTCGTGCATGCGGTTGAGGGTTCGCAAGAAAGTGCTCTTTCCGCAACCAGAAGGTCCGATGAGAGCGGTGACTTGGCCTGGTGCCATGTCAAGGTTGACCCCTTCAAGAACTTTTTTGGTTCCGAACCAACAAGCAACATTGCTCGCAGTCAATCCAGCGGCTTTATGGCCAGGATCAAGCAACGAGATGTCTGATGACATTGCTGTTGTATTTGATGAAGTGGTATCGATTGACGTCATGCCAATCCCTTTCTCTTAAGTCGACGCTTCTTTAGTCGACTGATGTTGTCTGGACCTCGTCCACCGATTGCTCGGGCGATAACGAAGAGAACGAGAACGAGAATGACGAGCACTAACGCGCCAGTCCATGCTCGCTGTACTTGTGCTTCTTGGGGAAAGCGGATGAGACGGAAAACGAAATATGGGAGAGCATCTTGTTTCCCTGATAATGGATTGGCATTCATAACGAAGGCACCACCGACAGTCAAAATGAGCGGTGCGGTCTCACCGATAACGCGAGCAACGCCGAGAATGACAGCGGTGACGAGACCAGATTTTGCTGTCGGTAAAACAACTCGTGACGTAGTTCGCCATTCTGTTCCACCAAGGGCCAACGATGCCTCGCGAAGGCCACCGGGGACTAGTCGTAACACCACTTCAGATGTGCGGGTAACCGTTGGCAAGAACAAAACAGCAAGAGCGAGTGAACCTGCCAAACCAGTTTGCTGATTACCGAGGGCCAAGATCCAGGCGGCGTAAATAAAGAGACCAGCCACAATTGACGGGACAGCGCTCATTGCGTCGATGATCATACGGAGTGGTTTGGTGAGACGACCCTTGACTTCATTGAGGTACACCGCCGTAGTGATACCGAGTGGAACTGAAATCAAACTGGCGATTCCAACTTGTTGAAGTGTGCCGATGATGGCGTGAGCACCACCACCTTCGGTTGCATCACTGAGTGCGCCAACAAACTTTTGATCTTGGGTGAAAAACTGTGGGCGCAATGATTGGTAGCCCTTGCTGATGACGTAACCGAGCACCAAAATTAAGGGAACAACTGCGACCATTCCGCCTGTCCAGATGAAGGTTCGTGCCAAATGGTCTTTGGCTTTGACTGCGCCACGCAGTTCCCAAACTGCCACTGTGGAAATGATGTTGAAAAACACATACCAACACACCAAAAATCCAAGTGCACCAGAAACTGGCAGCAAGATTTGGAAGAAGAAGTAACTCAGTGCCAACGCCGAAATGGCAGAGCCAGTCATCACAATGACATCGACTATTTCAATATCGCGAATCTTGATACGTTCTTCGGTGTTGATCTTGTCTTCGCCGCTGTCGTTGAGAGTCGTGTTTAGAGTCGTTGTCATGTCAGATCTCCGTTGACGATCCAGATCGTGACTTGCTGACCACGGTTGAGGCTGCGGCGTTCACCAACAGCGTGATGATGAAGAGTGCGAGACCAGCGGCCATCAAAGCACTAATTCCGAATGTGCTTGATTCACTGAACTTCAGCGCAATCAGTGCGGCGATGCTGTTTGAGCCCTGATCAAGAATTGACCATTTGGCAGTAAAAGCGGGCGAAATGATGAGCGTGACTGCGATGGTTTCGCCAAGCGCGCGACCAAGGCCGAGCATTGAGCCACCGATGATTCCGCCACGACCAAATGGCAATACCACATCGCGTACAACACCCCAACGAGTTCCACCAAGAGCCATGGCTCCCTCGCGTTCGCCTGGGGGAGCCTGTGAGAACACTTCACGCATAACAGCGGTACAAATGGGGATCACCATTAACGACACGATGACGCCA
>CAMAYS010000152.1:0-4930 GCA_945862545.1 Bifidobacterium breve
ATGAGGGCGTAATCGTTACCGATTATTGGCTAAGGTCTCTTCGTGACACTTTTACCTTTAAATCCCGATGAACTTTTATCAACCACTCGTGCCGTACGTAAGCGCCTCGATTTTGAGCGCCCGGTTCCCGATGAACTGATTCGCGAGTGTGTCGCGATGGCCATGCAAACTCCATCTGGCTCAAACAATATGACAATGCGCTTCATCATCGTCAAGGATGAGGCCAAGCGCAAAGCCATCGGTGCTGTGTACCGCGAATGCTTCTCGCAGTACCAGGCGATGGATGGCGTGTATATCCGCTCCATTGATAAGGGCGATGCTGATGCCAATAAGCAACAAGCGCGTTCAGCTGATTCAGCCGACTTTTTAGGTGACCATATGGGTGATGCTCCGGCGTTAGTCATCGCCTGCAATATGGGTGGTCGAACTGAAGCTGCTGGTGGACTTGGCATGATGGCATCATCGGTCATGGCAAATATCTTGCCGGCAATGTGGAGTTTCATGTTGGCTGCGCGTGCTCGTGGCTTGGGAACTGCTTGGACCACCGTGCATCTCATGATGGAACAGCAAGTCGCCGACATCTTGGGCATTCCATTTGACACAGTGCAGCAAACATGTCTGTCCCCATTGGCTTTTACAAAAGGAACCGACTTTAAGGCTGCAGCTCGTCCAGACCCTGAAACGATTATTCATTGGGATAAGTGGTGATCTCTGCGCAACTGCGTGAGTTAGCACTTGTGACGAATGGCTTTATGCCAATGGACGAAGGTGACGCGCTACATGAGTCAGCAATCGTTGCTGCTCGCGCTTTGCCTGGTTTACCGATGCTGGAAGTTGGCTCATATTGTGGGCGCTCAACGATTTGGTTAGGTGACGCGGCACGCCAATGTGACACGGTTTTATTCGCGGTGGATCATCATCGTGGGTCTGAAGAAAATCAGCCGGGTTGGGAATGGCATGACGGTTCATTAGTCGATCCCGTCATCGGCAAAATGGACACGCTTCCATTTTTTCGTCACGCCATGTTTCGCGCTGACTTAGAAAATCATGTTCTCGCTGTCGTTGGTCAGTCACCAGTTGTGGCGAAGTATTGGACAACCCCACTGGCGTTTTTGTTTATTGATGGCGGTCATGGTGTTGAGCCTGCTCGTTGGGATTATGAAGGCTGGACTCCTCATGTTGCAATAGGCGGTACCTTGGCGATTCATGATGTGTTTCCCGATCCCGCTGATGGTGGACGCCCGCCGTACGAACAGATTTATTTGCCAGCACTCGCAAGCGGAAAATTTGAAGATCTGTCAACGACGGGCAGCCTGCGCGTGTTGCGGCGAGTGAAGTAGGCACTTCAGACGGGGCGTTGGGCAGCGCGAAGTCCAGCCCAAGCCAGTTCGCTCACTTGACGAGCGATTAATTCAGGATCAAAGTCGTTGCCCAAACGAATGAGGCGCCGCGAAACCCCTTCGGCAAGTCCGACTATTGCGTGAGCCAAAGTGCGGCGGTGCTCGGTGTCAATATCGGCGGTGATCAGTGGCTCAATGGCGTCTGCCACCAGCGATTGAAACTTGCCGGCGGCTTCGCTGAATTCGGCATCTCGTCGCGATCCACCACCGAAGAGCAATTGGAAGGAATCATGATCGTCATAGACCCATTGGAAGTATGCCAAAAATCCGAGTTCAACTCGTCGGCGACCGTTTGTCTCGGTGATGCTCGGAGCAGTGATGATATGCAGAAGGCGCTCACCGGCTTCTTCGATGAGGGCCAGATACAACTCACGTTTTGATACAAAATGTTGATACAGAACTGGTTTGGTGATTCCTGCTGCTTCGGCAATTTGATTCATTGATGTTTGGTGATAACCCTCGCCTGCGAAGACATCAAGCGCGACGGCGAGCAACTGTTCACGTCTTTCAGCGGCCGGCATTCTCAGAGACATGATGTCCTAAAAGTTGCATGGCGATTGTTAAAAATCATTTCAGCGGCCTTGAGCCAGATCATCTTTTTCAGCGGCCTTGAGTCCGTAGCCCAAGACGATGGCTGGCGCTAACAAGATCGAACCAATGGTCATGCAGATGACAATCAGGGTGACCATAGTGTCATTGAAATCTCCAGTAAAAGCCACGATAAATAAGACGATGGCGGCCGCAAATAACAGATAGCCAACACGATTGGCGCGTTGGGTCCAACGAGTCATCAGAGCACGACGCTGGCGCACTGGATCGGTGTGCGGGTTTGAGTGATTTTGCGTTGACATAACACTTCAGAGCCTACGGGGGACAGAGCCGTGCGCTATCTACGGGCTACCGTTGTGTCGTGGCGATTATTCTGGAATGGTTCGGTTCAGTGTGCAAAGTGGTCATTGATCGCCCCGAGAAGAGAAATGCTGTTGACCTGGCGACATTGCTGGATTTGCGGCAGGCTCAAGAATCAGCATCCCGAGGTGGTGCCAGAGTTCTACTGCTCACTGGCACCCCACCCGCCTTTTGCAGTGGAGCGGATTTGGGCGGGGTTGAGCTTGGAGAATTTACCGAGACCCTATTGGCAGTTCTGCACGGCTTCGGACGATTGGATTGTGTCACCTTGGCGGCCGTTGATGGACCTGCTCTCGGTGCGGGTTCGCAACTTGCTGCGTCCTGCGACCTGCGGATGGCCACGAGCCTGAGCAAGTTTGGCGTCCCAGCAGCGAACTTGGGATTGGCGGTTGACTCGTGGACGGTTGAACGGATCGGTCGCGAAGCCGGTTGGAGTGCGGCACGATATATGTTGCTCTCCGCTCAACCGATGCTGGCGCAAGATCTATTGGGTGGTTTTGTGCATCGTCTCGGAACTGTTGATGACGCCATGGCGTGGGCTCAGGAAATGTCGCAGTTGGCACCGCTGACTATTCGGGCGCACAAGAAAGCTCTCGAAAGACTCGGCGGCATGGAGATTTCAATGCAAGAAGTTGAGCAAGCCCGTCTGGCGGCATGGGCAAGTGACGATGCCGCCGAAGGGCGTCAGGCTTTCTTAGAGAAACGTCCGCCAAAATTCACTGGTCTGTGATCAGGTCGACTGGCGATCACGCAGGCGCACAGCCAAGTAGACCCGCCAAAAAATAATTGACATTCCACCAAACATGATCGCAAATAAAAGGAGTTGTTGCCATCCACCGCGATCACCAGAGCTGGTTGGCTGGCGTCCACAACCTGGCAACGGGTTTGAACTGATACACGAAGTGACATCTCGTTCAAGATCCATGAAGTCATTGGTGTCTGGGGGTTGCTCGCCGAGGGTCTGCATTTCGACGGGTTCCGAGCCCTCTGGGGGGCTCGCCGAATAGGCGGAAACCGACCCCGCAGACCCCATTAAGGCCATTGCTATGACTCCAAGTAGGACGGTCTGTTTCAGCGCTCTGATCACCCTTCTATCGTGCCACTTTCTTGATGTTCACGGTCAAAGGAGCAGGGCGAAAAAGATGATTTTATTTAGGTCTTGGGTATCTCATCGGAAGAAAAAGCGATTTATTGTTTGTTTGGCGAGGGGGCATCAGGCCCTCTGCCGTATCAGAAGGGATAGGTCATGTTAGAAGATGCAACTCTAAATAATCTCGTATACAACGCACTATCGTTTGGAACCGCCGTGATGTTTGGCGCGTTCGTGTACTTCCTCACGCAGATCAAGAGCGTTTCGAAGCAGTACCAAACAGGAGTAGCGGTATCGGCAGTTGTTGTCGGAATCGCTGGCTATCACTACTACCGCATTTGGCAGGGTTGGTCAATCGGTGAAATGAACGAGGGTTACCGCTACGCGGACTGGTTGATCACTGTTCCATTGCTAGTCATTGAACTGTTGATCGTCCTCGGTGTCACGTCCGACCGCCGCAAATCTTTGCTGAAGACTCTTGTCCCAGCAACGGTCTTGATGGTTGGCCTTGGTTACCCAGGCGAAGTGTCAACGAGCGATAGCACGAAGTGGTTGTTCTGGGTTCTTGCGATGATCCCATTTGCCTACATTTTGTTTGTCTTGGCCGGAGAATTGAAGGCTTCTGGTTCACGCGAGACAGGCGCTGTTGCTTCTTCAATCAAGAACGCAACAAGAATTTTGTTGGTGACATGGTTGGTCTACCCAATTGGTTACTTGTTCCCAGTAATTTTCAACTCATTCGCAGGAGACCTTCACGAAGGTGCCGAGACTGCACGTCAACTGGCATACACAGTGGCTGACATCACTGCCAAAGCGCTGTACGGCTTGATGATTCTGAATATCGCTAAGGCGCGTTCAGGCGACGAGCGCTAGAACCAAAGTTATTTAGTTAGTTAGTTATGAAAGGACGGGAGCAGTATTCACTGCTCCCGTCCTTTTCGTTTTCCTCCCTCGCGTGAGGGGCGCTGATGAGTCTCGAGCCGAATCCACTCGGAAGTGCATAAATTATTGAGCAATTGGGTTGTCCTGACCCCCTGAAATAGGTCCATCTCCTATGAGACAAGTAATCCCGTAAGAATGGGGTTGGGAGGATGGATATGAAACGGACTAGACACACACCTGAGCAGATCGTTCGCAAGCTGCGTGAAGCGGACCGGTTGTTGGCGGAGAACATACCGCTGGCTGAAGTGATGCGACATTTGGAGATATCACATCAGACGTATCAGCGGTGGCGAAGCCAATATGGGGCGATGCGACCTGATGATGTGGCACGACTCAAAACTTTGGAACAAGAAAACGCCCGGTTGAAACGTCTTCTTGCCGAGAAGGAACTTGATAACGACATGTTGAGGATGGTCGCCATGTTGGACATCTGAGGGGGAAAATGGTGACCCGAACCAGAAACGGGTCGCTGTGTTGGCTCTTGTTGACGAGTTCGGGGTGTCGCAACGTCGAGCGTGTCTGGTGGTCGACCAGTACCGCAGCACACAACGCCACGAACATGTTCGCAGCCCCAAGAAGCATGTCCTAG
>CAMAYS010000153.1:0-4927 GCA_945862545.1 Bifidobacterium breve
GCCATCGCGCCGAACCTGACTTCAGTGATCACGGTTTAAATGGACACCTGCATGCACTTCATGAACTTAAACGACATCTTGATGATCCCAGTCTTGACCCCATGCTGAGTCGTGCCATCGACCGTGTTGGACTCGTAGAGATTGTCGCCGTTGCTTGCTTTATTGATTCGATCATTGATGACGGCCGCGACGCTTTGCGTGTGGCAACCACGATGATGCCCGAGTCGCTCGACGACATCATGCATATCTTGTCACTGAGTGAATCAATGAAAGACGCGGTCAAGGGACCAGACCCATCAGTACCACCCGAGTTGACGGTGGGCGATGTGTACATCACTCTCTCCGCTTATATTCTTTGCGCCCTCACCGCTCGCGAGCATTATCGATCGGCGCTTGATGATGCCGTTTCTGGTCTCGTCTGACCGTCTCGCATTTTTCTACGACGAACCAAGCGCTCACACTCCCGTAACAATTCTCGGACAGTCGAGAAACATCAACCTTCTAGGTTGATGCCAGCGCAAAAACTCCGACAGTGTCGTCGGGTTCCCGAAATAACTTCGGGCGTCACGCCCGTCAATGGCGACGTGCATCCCCTATATCAACCACTATCCCCTAGGAGACACCATGATCACCCGTTCCAGTTCGGATGTCGTTCAATACGACACCTCATCGGACTACTTTGCCGATTTAACGAGAAAGAGAACCTCGCTTCTGCGTCGTCTCCTCATCGCCACAACTATTTCATCAGGCGCACTCGTCTTCACTGGAAGCATCGCTCTCGCGGCAGAAGGTGACTTCGATGCCGAGGGTGCAATCAATTCGTTGGCCACGGCTACCAACCTGTTATGGGTCATCATCGGTGCTTCATTGGTGATTTTCATGCAAGCCGGATTTGCCTTAGTAGAAACTGGCTTCTGCCGCGCGAAACACGCGGCTCACGTCATGACAACAAACTTTGCCATCTTCGGTTTGGGTTTCATCGGATTCTTTTTCATTGGATTCCCACTGGCCTTCGGTGGTTTTAGTTACAGCGCGTTTGGACTGAATGAACCGATCGGTTCTCCATTACTCGGTAGTGGCGAATGGGTATTCTTGTTCAAGGGCGGCTGGGCGATGTCAGGTGGCGGAATTACGCCAGCACTTCTTGGCTTCTTCTTGTACATGGTCGCTTTCATGGACACCGTGGCAACTATCCCAACTGGCTCAATGGCCGAACGTTGGAAATGGGGAAGTTTTGTGACCTGGGGCATCTTTTGCGGAGCGATCTACTACCCATTGTTCGCCGCTTGGACTTGGGGCGGTGGCTGGCTATCACAAACTTGGAGCAGTATGAGCCTCGGTGCTGGCTACGTTGACTTCGCTGGATCTGGTGTTGTCCACGCAGTCGGTGGCGTCGCCGCTTTCGCTGGAGCCAAAGTCCTCGGACCACGCATTGGCAAGTTCGCCAAAGATGGAACGCCTCGAGCCATGCCTGGTCACCACATTCCGATGGCCATGCTCGGAACGTTGATCTTGTTATTCGGCTGGTTCGGTTTCAACGCCGCTTCCACATTCGCCGCAACTGATGTTCAGTTCGCCGTCGTGGCTACTAACACGGCTATCGCTGCCGCATTTGGCGCCATCGTGGCGATGTTCTGGATCATCAAGCGTTCAGGTAAGCCGGATCCTGGAATGATGGCCAACGGAATGCTGGCGGGTCTCGTTGCAATCACCGCGCCATGTGCATTTGTGGCTCCATGGGCTGCAGCAGTCATCGGTTCCATTGCCGCCATCTTGGTGATTGAGAGCGTGTTCTTCGTTGAGCGCAAACTCAAGCTCGATGATCCAGTGGGTGCAATCAGCGTTCACGGAGTCGGCGGTTTGTTCGGTGTTCTCTGCGTCGGCATCTTCTCTAACGGTAGTTACGGCGCTGGCTGGAACTTGTCCGATAGCGCTGGCGTTGAAGGAATCATCAAGGGTGACTGGGGCCAATTGGGTGCTCAGGTGCTCGGTATGGCAGTGCTCATTGTGGTCATTGGAGGAGTTGCTTACACCTTCTTCAAACTGCAAGACACCATCTCCAAGAAGATGGGCAAGGGCGGAATTCGCTCACGCGAAGAAGATGAAATCATGGGTCTTGACCTTCCCGAGATGGGCGTCGCCGCCTATCCCGAGTTTGTGAAGAGCTGACGGAACGACAAGAGAGGAACACAACAACATGAAACTCATCACAGCAATTGTTAAACCATTCAAATTGGACGACGTGAAGGACGCCCTCAAGGCAGCCGGAGTCATGGGCATCACAGTGAGTGAAGTCCGAGGCTTCGGTCGTCAAGGGGGCCACAGCGAAACGTACCGCGGTGCCGAATACAAGATTGACTTCGTGCCCAAAGTTCGCCTCGAGTTGGTCGTTGATGATGGCAGCGTTGATGCTGTCATCGCCGCCATCAAAGCATCAGCAGCCACAGGAAAAATCGGTGACGGAAAGATCTGGGTGGCAGAAGTTAGCCGCCTCATTCGCATCCGCACAGGCGAGGAAGGCCCAGACGCCATTTAGGTGAGGGCCAAGCAAGAGCTCACTGACGATTTCGTTGGTAGCAATGGAGAACATTCTCCTCTCCAGTAGGGGCACTCCCCTGGTTGACATGCAACTGTCAGCCCGGGGACCTCTTTTTTCGCACACGGCATTCACATAGCCGAAACAATTGTGCAACCTATGTTCACTACTTTTTTCCTCGCTGACATCTCGTGCCCCGAGACCACGCAAGATTAAATCAACTAATCAGGAGAAGTAGATGAATTACACGATTGATTCCGGTGCCGTTGCATGGGTTTTAGTATCCGCGGCCCTTGTGCTCTTTATGACCCCCGGACTTGCATTCTTCTACGGAGGAATGGTGCGCAGTAAAAACGTTTTAGGCATGCTGTTGCAAAATATTTTTGCGATGGGACTGGTGACCGTGTTGTGGGTCGCGGTTGGCTTTAGTTTGGCCTTTGGAGGAACGAACGGTTGGATCGGCAACTTCGATTTCGTCTTCCTCAAAGACATCACAACTGTCGGTGAACTCCCCGGCTACACGGGCGCATTTGCTCTTGCCATCCCGCCCATTTTGTTTATGGGCTATCAAATGATGTTCGCCATCATTACTCCCGCTTTGATTACCGGCGCAACCGCTGATCGCCTCAAGTTTTCTGCTTATGCAGTGCTCATCGGTGTGTGGGCAGTCCTCGTGTACCCAACTGTGGCGCACTGGGTATTTAGTCCCAACGGATGGCTCTTTAAAGAAGGTGCCCTGGACTTTGCTGGTGGCGCAGTTGTGCACATCAACGCTGGTGCAGCAGCACTAGCGGTCATTCTCATCTTGAAGCCTCGCAAGGGATGGCCCCGTGAAGCCATGCCCCCGCACAACTTGCCATTCACAGTTCTTGGAACGGGCATCTTGTGGTTCGGCTGGTTCGGCTTCAACGCTGGTTCGGCATTGGCCGCCAATGGGCTCGCCGCTCAAGCACTTGTGAATACCCACGTCGCAGCGGCCGCAGCAATGTTGGGTTGGCTGTTGGTCGAGAAATTGAAGGCTGGACACGCCACTACTCTTGGGGCCGTATCAGGTGCAGTTGCCGGACTTGTGGCCATTACGCCTTGTGCCGGATTCGTCAGTACTTCTTCGGCGTTACTGATCGGACTTGCTGCTGGCGCAATTTGTTACTTAAGTCTGGCACTCAAAAATCGTTTCGGTTTTGATGACAGTCTCGACGTCATCGCCGTGCACTTAATCGGTGGATTGCTCGGATCATTGTTGCTCGGTCTCTTCAGTGACACCACCATCAACTCGCTCGGTGCTGATGGTTGGTTCAACGGCGGTGGCTCATCGCTGCTTGGCAAGCAACTTCTGGCCTCCGGTGCGGTGTTCGCCTTTAGTTTCGGCGTCACCTACATTGTGGCGATGATCATCAACAAGACCATGGGTCTCAGGGTCACTCTCGACGAGGAAATGGTCGGGCTTGACCAAAGCCAGCACGCTGAAACCGCCTATCAGGTCTGAGTAGTACGATTTAAAAAGGACAGAGAGAAGAAACTTATGCAACTCATCACCGCAATTGTCAAACCGTTCAAATTAGATGATGTCAAAGACGCTCTGAAAGCAATCGGCGTTCAAGGAATCACGGTCAGTGAAGTTCGTGGCTTTGGACGCCAAGGCGGTCACACTGAGACCTACCGTGGCGCCGAGTACAACATCGATTTCGTTCCTAAGGTGCGACTCGAGATTGTCGTCAATGATTCACAGGTTGACGCTGTCGTGGACGCAATCAAATCATCGGCTACTACTGGAAAAATTGGTGACGGAAAAATCTGGGTCAGCAATATCAACCGCATTGTCCGCATCCGTACTGGCGAAGAAGGATCTGACGCCGTCTAGCAACTTTGTACGGCCTGCCATACACGCTCTGCGGTACAAGGCATATCAATATGGCGCACCCCTAAATAACTGACGGCATCAACGACGGCATTCTGCACAGCAGGCGTGGCACCAATCGTTCCGCTTTCACCAATTCCTTTGGCACCAAGATCATTCATCGGTGACGGCGACTCCATGTGAATTGTCACGAAACTTGGCACTTCGGCAGCCGAGGGGAATCCATAGTCTGCAAAGTTTCCGGTCAATGGATTGCCGTCGGCGTCATAGATAAATTCTTCATACAATGCCTGCCCAATTCCTTGCGCTAGTCCCCCATGAACTTGACCTTCGGCCAACAACGTATTGACGATGCAACCTGCATCATCAACCGCAAACATCTCACGAAGTTTGACTTTGCCAGTCTCAATATCGACTTCCACTACCGCGAGGTGCGCGCCACTGGGGAATGTGCCAGATGCTTGAGTGAAATCACCTTCACCATCCAAACGTTCTCCCATAGCCATTGCTGTAGCGATCACGTCCGTCCACGA
>CAMAYS010000154.1:0-4880 GCA_945862545.1 Bifidobacterium breve
GCGTCACAAAGATTCGCAATCTCGGTGGGGGAGTACAGGGTTCCCCATTCGGTGCTTTGGGTGATGGATAAAACGCTGGGTTGAACGTGATGGACGACTCCTAATGCATGTGCTTGCGAACGCACTTGATCGGGAGTAATTTTTCCGCCAATTGCTGGAAGGTCAATCAGTTTGGCTCCGAGGATGCGCTCGGGGGCACCAGTCTCATCGACATTGATGTGCGCTGAATCGCTGCAGATCACTGCCCCAGCGGGGGAGAGCATCGTGGCCAGTGCCAAGACATTGGCCCCCGTGCCATTCCACACCATGAAGGTCTCAACTTGTTGTCCAAAAAGTTCACTAAAAGCGGAGCGAGCCTGTGCGGTCCAGGGGTCGTCGCCGTACGCAGTGGCGTGAGCAGCGTTCGCTCGATTGAGAGCCTCCATCACAACGGGATGCACTGTGGCGTTGTTGTCACTGGCGAAGCGATGTTCCGGGGCAGGGGGAATTACTGGCGAACTCATCTTGCGAGTCTGCCGAAATAAATCATGATGTGCGCAGTTCACCTCAAATGAATCCATTCTGTGGAATAATTTCGTCATGACGAAATTACCGACAGGGGTACGGGGGCGGGCAGTTGATGGTCCGCGATGTCGTTGGTGCCGCCGGGTTCTGCCCGAGCAATCTGGGGCTGGGCGTAAGAGGGTCTTTTGCTCTCAACCATGTCGGCAATGGGATTGGGTGGCTCGCCAACGAGCTCGTGAATTGAAAATCAGCGAAGATGAATTGGTCATTGCTCGGGCGGTGATTGATTCGCTATATGACGACCTATATGTACTGGCTTGTGCGGTCGATGACACCGAACGTGAACTCAAGGCCGGCAAGCCGACGGTGCGCAGTATGACTGAGGCTTTGGAGTGGATGATGGAGGCGGCTAGGCCATTGCGAGACCGAACTTTGACACCCCAAGGCGAGTAAATCGTCCAGATTACTACGCCCATAATAATCGTTATGACACATAGAACTGACAAAAGGAAAAATGTGCTCCTAACTCGGTTATCCCCTGCTTAAGCCTCAGTTGACGTCAATGAGGTCAACGATGAAGATCAAAGTTTCGTTACCTTTGATCACTCCACCCGCACCTCGGCTGCCATAACCAAGTTCTGGCGGAATCGTCAACTGGCGGCGACCGCCAACTTTCATGCCGGCCACACCTTGATCCCAACCACCAATAACTTCGCTCGCTCCGAGGCGAAAGGAGAAGGTTTCATGGCGGTCCCAAGAGGCGTCGAATTCTTGGCCAGTGCTCCAGGCGACGCCGACATAATGCATCACTGGACGACAACCCGATGTGGCCTCTTTACCACTGCCGACAGTGATGTCATCGATGATCAAAGAGGTCGGTGGATCTCCCGCTGGGACGGTAATGGATGGTTTTGCTAGTTCGGACGACATCTCCATGATGCTATTGGGCGGGGTTCTTTTTAGGACGCATATATGTGCCCTGAGCGACCGCTACGGGCTTGGACTCGTCGTCGGTGTATGCCACAACAGAGCCAACAATGGAACGCGATCCGATGCTATTGAGGGTGGCCCGAGCACGGAGCACCTCTCCCCTTGCCGGTCGGAGGAAACGAATCGACATTTCGCTGGTGAGGGTCATTGGTTCCATTCCTGTGGCGGAGAGCGCAGCATAAAAAAGAGCGGCATCACAGATACTGAAGACTGTTGGACCACTAATAATTTTTCCAGGTCGCAATGAAGCAGCGCTTGGATACATCACCGCTACCGCCATTGCGAAACTCATCACTTCGCAGGCATTTTGATTACCCCCAAATGCGCCTCCGATGAAAGCGTTCATTTCTTCGACAGAGACTAAAGATGGTGATGAATAATCGATCATTACTTAACCGTAGTCAAGGCACGGCTCTGTTTCTTGCCTAGAGTTCTAGATCGTGGATGATGTCGCTCAAGAAGTTTTGCGCCAGGTTGCAGAGATCGGGGCCAAGGACCTGAACTGGAAACAGGGTCGGGCGTTTTCACTTGCCTATTACGCGGGAGCTGATGTGCAAGAAGTTGCGGATCAAGCGTTAGCAATGTACGCCTCAACTAACGGATTAAACGCAGATGCTTTCCCGAGTCTGAAAAAGTTTCAGAGTGAAGTCGTGCAGATGGTAAGTGCTTGGGTGCATGGTGGAGATCAAGCTGCAGGATTCATGACCAGTGGCGGCACGGAAAGCATTCTCTTGGCAGTCAAAGGAGCTCGTGAGCGAGGTCGTCAGGAAAAGGGAATCACAACTCCAAATGTTGTGCTACCAACATCGGCACATGCTGCTTTCGAAAAAGCCTGCTACTACTTTGGCTTGGAGAGTCGGCGAATTGCGGTCGACGCCGAGTGGCGCGCCGATGTCACAGCGATGAGCGCCGCCATTGACAGCAATACGGTTTTGTTGGTTGGTTCGTCTCCGCAGTATCCCCAAGGCGTCATCGACCCAATCAGTGAGATCGCTTCTCTTGGGCTGAGCATGGATATCAATGTTCATGTTGATGCATGTATGGGTGGAGTGACCCTCCCCTTTTTGGAACGTCTCGGGGTGCCGATCACACCTTGGGATTTTCGCGTGGATGGAGTGACGAGTATTTCAGTTGATCTGCACAAATACGGTTACACCGCAAAGGGCGCATCAGTGATTTTGCACCGTAGTAAAAAACTTCGTTCATACCAAACCTTCGTGACTGATAACTGGCTAGGCGGCTTCTACGGATCTTCGGGTGTGCTGGGGACAAAAAGTGGTGGTCCCATGGCAGCTGCTTGGGCAGTGATGAATTATCTCGGAGACGCCGGGTACCTGCGACTCACGAAGGCTGCTTATGATGCCTGCCAGCTGTTAGCCGACGCCATCGAACAGTTTCCAGAACTGCAATTACGGGCCCGCCCAGACAGCACGCTGTTGTCCTTCGGGGCGCGCGAATCACATGATGATTCGTCTCCGATGTTCAATATTTACGCGGTAGCCGATCTTCTCGCACAACGGGGCTGGTACGTCGACAGACAGTCGCCTCCTGCGTCGCTGCACTGCACGGTTAATGCCGTTCACGGTGCTGTGATTGATGACTTTCTCATTGACTTGCGTTGGGCAGTTGATAAGGTCGTGACGCATGATTCACGAGGAGAGCGTGGTTCGTACGGCACGATCGAATAGATCGTCATGTGACAGAATTTCGATATGAGTCTTCGCTTCGGAATCTTTATGCCCCCCATGCACAAGACGGGCGTGAACCCGACGCTGGCACTGCATCGTGATCTACAACTTTTGGAACATCTGGACAAACTGGGCTACCACGAAGCATGGATTGGTGAACACCATTCTGCTGGATCTGAACTCATCGCTTCTCCAGAGGTCATGATCGCCGCTGCGGCCGAGCGAACCAAACACATCAAACTTGGCACGGGAGTGAATTCGCTTCCCTACCACCACCCATTCATGCTCGCCGACCGAATCGTGATGCTGGATCATCTCACGCGCGGTCGGATGATGTTTGGTGCGGGTCCTGGACAGTTGACATCGGATGCGCAGATGATGGGCATTGATCCGATGACACAGAGACCACGTATGGAACAGTCGCTCGATGTCATGATGCGCCTCTTTCGTGGGGAAACAGTCACAGAAAAGACGGATTGGTTTACCTGCAATGAGGCCGTCCTACAAGTCAAGCCGTATAGCGATTTTGATATTGCCGTGGCCTCATCGATCTCGCCCTCTGGTTCAAAATTGGCAGGCAAATACGGCGTTGGTTTGATTTCCATTGCCGCCACTGAACCGGCGGCCTTTCAAATGTTGGATTACAACTTGAAAGTCTGGGAAGAAGAAGCGACTCTGCATGGTCATGTTGTTGATCGTTCGAAAGCCCGTCTCATGGGGCCAATGCATATCGCCGAAACGGTTGAGCAGGCTAAAGAGAATTGCCGCTATGGATTGCAATGGGTCTGGGAATACTTGAGTCACATCATTCCTGTGGGTGATCCCAATGGTCCTCCCCCACCGACCGACATCGACGAGTTCGTGGATCAAGCTAATGAATCTGGGCGCATGGTGATCGGTACGCCGGAAATGGCGATCGCGCAGATTGAACGACTACAAGAAAAGACTGGTGGATTTGGTTGTTACCTTTTCCTTGGTGCTGACCTTGCTGATTGGCATCAAACATTACGAAGTTACGAACTATTCGCCGAGCAGGTCATGCCGCACTTCACTGGTCAATTAGCCGGCCCTCAAGCCAGTTATGACAAAGTGGTTGGTGCTGGAAGTCGTTGGGTTGATGCGACTTTGGGAGCGCAGATGACGGCGATCGCCGATTATGAAGCAATGAAGGCAGCACGTTCCTGATTCGGTGATTTACGGAAATAAAATGGCGTGCACTTCGGTGACTAATTCAAGTAACTCATTTTGCTCATCCGTGGTGAGAACACTGAGATGTCGAGCCATCAAAACATTTGTCAAATTTTCCGCAACCATGAAATCGTCGCGCAGGTGCTCGACATCTTCGTAGGGACCAGACCAACCGAAACGCTCGGCCGTTTCAGACCCATTATTCTTTGGGTTGGCGAGCAACGCTTGAAGGGGCGTGACACCATGAGCAACGACAGCCGTGATGTGCACACTGCCGCGAAGTTCGCGCAAAACATTCAACAATTGATAGCAGCGACCTTGTGGGTCGTTCACCCGTGTCTGACTTTGCCAGCCAGCAAACAAACTCAAGCCCGCTAATTCGGCTCCGTCAACCACGGCAGTCACGAGTTCGACGAGGCGTTCGGCTTGAGCAAATGCACCCAATCTGGAGCGTCCCCAATCAGCGCATGCCAAGGCATAGCGATCAGCGCCCGCACGGGCTCCTTCAAC
>CAMAYS010000155.1:0-4849 GCA_945862545.1 Bifidobacterium breve
ATGAAATCATCGTCGGCATGTGCTGGCAAGGAAATCACATGACCGAGATCACTCGCCAAGGTGCCACGATTTGTATGTCGCACGGCTTGATCCCATAAAAACTGGATCGCATCGCGATATCGCAGGACACGTTGCGCTATTTCGGCGCTACCTGACATTGGCGGGCCATGGGCGGCCACTAAATGTTCGGCCTTTAATGACAAGAGGTGGTCGATCCCCGTCACGAGCACTCGTGGGTCACGATATTCCTCACCACGAATAGCGAAAATATTGAACAAAACTGGCCACACCAAGTTGTGCACCGCCACCCCAAGGGTCGGGAACCAATATGTCACCGAATCGTCGGCATCAGACGGCGCCAAGGTCACTTCAACGGGCAATCCCGCCACCGTGATTGAGGCTGTATCGCCAAAAGTGTGGTCGGGTGGGGTGAAAGTTGAAGAAAATGGGGCGTGAGCAGGGTTGTGATAAAAATGCCCCAATCCGACATTGACCACGCCGTCGGGACCCGATTTCGGCAACATGATGGCGAACTGCTCAATCAGACCGCGAATGTAGGTCGTGGCGATCTCAGAACTTGCCCGAGCACGGTTGTAAGCCACCTTTTCATGCCCATATACAGGGGTTGAGCGGGGGCTCCCGTCTTCATAGATGGCGTCGGTTCCCATGATGTAATGGAAGTGGGTGTACATAATGGCCACGATCGGGCGGTCGGTGACTTGGCGTAATTCGGCGATAGCGGCCCGCATTTCCTCCGTCGAATCACCGGTATCAATGGCAATAATGCCGTCGGGACCTTCAATAAATGTCTGATTAGAAAGTCCATTGCCGACAAAAGTCCAAACTCCAGGACGAACCTCATAAAAGCGACGCAGCAAAACCTCAGATTGCTGAGCGTGTTGGCGATGGGTGATTTGCCCGTCTGCCAATGTCACAGTTTGCGAATGATCGGGGGCGAATGATCGCGAGTTTTTGTTGTTCACATACCGACTCTAGGTCTTATTCCCCCGCAAAGATTCCCTGGAGGAAATGCGCACATTTTCACTGTTCTGAGACGTTCAGTGAGCCATGTCTCACATTTATTTCGGTGTGCCACACCACCTCATACCCCTACCCCTCACAGATAGAGTGACAAATAAGTGACTTCACTACGACGAAAGGTAAAGCATGTTTGAACGCTTCACAGATAGGGCCCGTCGTGTTGTTGTGCTGGCCCAAGAAGAAGCCCGATTGCTGAATCACAGCTACATCGGCACAGAGCACATCTTGCTCGGACTCATTCACGAAGGTGAAGGAGTGGCTGCGAAGGCTTTGGAAACTCTGGGTATTTCGCTCGAAGCCGTGCGCGCTCAAGTTGAGGAAATTATTGGCCAAGGTGGATCGTCGCCATCGGGTCATATTCCTTTCACACCGCGTGCCAAAAAAGTTCTTGAACTGTCGTTGCGTGAAGCACTGCAGTTGGGTCATAACTACATCGGCACCGAGCACATCTTGCTCGGACTTATTCGCGAAGGCGAAGGAGTTGCTGCCCAAGTTCTCGTCAAGTTGGGCGCCGACCTCAGTCGTGTACGTCAACAAGTTATTCAGTTGTTGTCGGGTTATCAGGGGCCTCAGGGCAAGGTCGAAGGCGCACCTGGTGGTGGCAAAGAAGCCGGCAACGAGCGCACCGCTAAAGGGGAAGACGGCGAAAAAGGCAACAGCCAAATTCTCGATCAGTTCGGTCGCAACCTCACACAGTTGGCTCGCGAAAAGAAACTTGATCCAGTGATTGGTCGGGCCCGCGAAATGGAACGCGTGATGCAAATTCTCTCGCGTCGTACCAAGAACAATCCGGTCATCATCGGTGAGCCCGGTGTTGGCAAGACTGCCATCGTCGAAGGTCTCGCACAAAAAATTGTCAACAATGATGTGCCTGAGACTTTGCGCAATAAGCAGTTGTACACACTTGACCTCGGTTCGCTCGTCGCTGGTAGTCGTTACCGCGGTGACTTTGAAGAGCGTTTGAAGAAAGTTCTCAAAGAGATCAAGACTCGCGGCGACATCATTTTGTTCATCGACGAAATCCACACCTTGGTTGGTGCTGGTGCTGCTGAAGGCGCCATTGACGCTGCCAGCATTCTGAAGCCGATGTTGGCTCGTGGTGAACTGCAGACCATTGGTGCGACGACGCTTGATGAATACCGCAAGCACCTCGAAAAAGATGCCGCTCTTGAGCGCCGTTTCCAGCCCGTTAAAGTTGATGAGCCGTCGGTTGCACACACCATTGAGATTCTTCGTGGCGTGCGCGACAAATACGAATCCCATCACCGTGTCACGATCACCGATCAGGCTTTAGTCGCTGCGGCCAACTTGGCAGATCGTTACATCGCCGACCGTCATCTTCCTGATAAGGCCATTGACCTGATTGATGAGGCCGGAAGTCGTTTGCGTATTAAGCGCATGCAGACTCCTCCAGATCTCAAAGAGATGGAGACGCGACTGACTGAAGTTCAAGAGGCCAAGAAGAAGGCTGTTGAAGATCAGAACTACGAAGAGGCCAGTCGTCTGCGTGACGAAGAGAAGAGCATCCAGGCTGAAAAGGCAACAAAAGAAGCCGAAATCAAGGCCAGTGGTGTTGACCTATTTGATGAAGTCGACGAAGAGTGCATCGCCGAAGTGCTCAGCATCTGGACTGGTATTCCGGTCTACAAGTTGACTGAAGCCGAGACTCAAAAACTTCTCAATATGGAAGGTGAGTTGCATAAGCGAATCATCGGTCAAGAAAACGCCATCAAGGCTGTGTCACAAAGCATTCGTCGTACGCGTGCGGGTCTCAAGGATCCGAAGCGCCCGAGTGGTTCGTTCATTTTCCTCGGACCAACTGGTGTGGGTAAAACAGAACTCGCTAAGACACTGAGTGAGTTCTTGTTCGGTGATGAGAAGTCATTGATCACCCTTGACATGTCTGAGTACATGGAGAAGCACACCGTGAGTCGTTTAGTCGGTTCGCCCCCTGGATACGTCGGCTACGAAGAAGGTGGCCAACTCACCGAGGCTGTGCGTCGCAAGCCGTTCAGCGTCGTGTTGTTTGACGAGATTGAAAAAGCTCACCCCGATGTGTTCAACACTTTGTTGCAGATTTTGGAAGAAGGTCGTTTGACCGATAGCCAAGGTCGTTCGGTTGACTTCCGCAACACGGTGATCATCATGACGTCCAACCTCGGTACTGCTGACATGCGTAAGAGCAATATGGGCTTCACCAAGATTGACGAAGCGATGAGCTACACGCGCATGAAGGACAAGGTTTTGGATTCGTTGAAGAATCATTTCCGTCCCGAGTTCTTGAACCGCATTGACGAAGTCATTGTGTTCCACGAGTTGGCCAAAGAAGAAGTCATTCAGATGGTCGATCTGATGTTGGTGCGTTTGGCCGGTCAATTGGAAAGCCAGGGTCTTGGTATTGAACTCACCGTTGCAGCTAAGGAGCATTTGGCTGACAAGGGTTACGATCCGCAGTTGGGCGCACGTCCGTTGCGTCGTGCCATTCAGCGGCTCATCGAAGATGCGCTCAGCGAGAAGATTTTGTATAAGCAGTTCACTGCGGGCGAGATCATTGTCGTTGACGTTGAAGACGATCCTGAGCGTCCCGGTGAAAAGCAGTTGGGTTTCAAGGCAGTCGAAGGTTTCCAGCCGCCGGCCGCTATTGAACTCGCTGGTGTCGGCGATGGTGGATCAGCCACCACTCCCGACGCCGACCCCGAGTGATGTAATTCGGCGACAAGATCGCCGTACATAGGTGTGTCTTTCCCACAGTTGTGGTGGCCAGTCATTACTTTAGGGTTTCACTGCGCATTGAAATGACTGCGGAAAGATGGCACAATGACTCTCGATGAAACAACTCGGTTTCGCATTACGAACAAATTCGTCGGCATCCTTGGCGACGAAGATGCAGCCAAGCTGATGGACGCCATCCCGCCCATTGATTGGGAACGCTTCGCGACCAAAGACGACATCACCGCGGCCACCATTCTCACCAAGGCCGAAATCGAACTTCAGTTCGCCAACTTCCGTACCGAAGTTGCTCTGCAATTCGCAGAAGTACGCACCGAAACTGCTCTGCAATTCGCAGAAGTACGTACCGAATTCGCCGATGTACGTACCGAAATGCGCACTGAATTTGCCAACTTCCGTACTGAAACTGCTCTGCAATTCGCAGAAGTACGTATCGAATTCGCCGATGTACGTACCGAAATGCGCACTGGATTTGCAAATCTTCGCGCCGAATTCGCTCACTCAATGAGGGTCAATACATTCACCATCATCGGAAGCTTGGCTGCATTGATGACCGTATTCTCGGTTCTCACTCCGTTTCTGAACTAGGCGTCCATCTTCTAATCCATGAACCACGCCGACCCCGAGTGATTCAGCGTTCTCAGCGTTCTAGGTTGCAATCCGCGCGTTCCACAGCGTGTTTTCTACCTAGAAGGTGGAAGGCTCGTGAAGGTGTCAGACGGGTGCGCCGGAAGTAACCTAAGTCTGACTCGACAGCCGAGCAGAAGTCTTCATGAACAATTTTGAATGATCAAAGCGTCTGTCAATCAAAAAAGAAAACTTGAAATAGTCGACCGTTTTCTTTAGTAGTGCCGAAGTATTCAGATGCGGCATGAATCGACTTGGCATCAAAAAGCACCAGACGGTTGAACACATTGCCAACGACATCAACTAGATCAAATTTAGATTTATCGTAATATCCGATGTCACCGAAAACGTCGTAACCGTTGAAGTCATTCTGATTTCGCAAGCCTGATTGAGTATGTGAAAATAACGATGTCCCGGCTGAATACGGCGCATTCGGAGTCAAAAAGAGGAC
>CAMAYS010000156.1:0-4812 GCA_945862545.1 Bifidobacterium breve
ACTCTCTTAGGAAAACCCGATGTGGGTTTTCTCACCCAAGTGGAGATGGGCGCAGTTGCTCAACGCGTCTGTGACGCGGCACCTTTGTTGAACGCTGTTGTGGACGCTGATACTGGATACGGCAATCCAATGAATGTGCGGCGAACGGTGGAGATCTGGGAACAAAGTGGCGCCGCGGGAATGTTTCTTGAAGATCAAGTGTGGCCGAAACGTTGTGGGCACATGGCGGGTAAACAAGTCGTCTCGCGTGAAGATTGGCTGGCCAAATTGAGAGCCGCCTGCGATCATCGCCAACATCTTTTTGTCACCGCACGCACCGACGCTCGGGCAGCGGTCTCTCTTGATGAGGCCATCGAACGGGCTCGGATGGCGCGTGATACTGGAGTCGACGCGCTATTCATCGAAGCGCCAGAGAGCATCGCCGAGATGGAGGCAATCGCCCGAGCCCTCCCCGACATCACGCTTGTTGCCAATATGGTGGAAAAAGGGATGACCCCGTTATTGACCCCACAAGAACTCGCCGATCTCGGCTTTCGTCTCATCGTCTCGCCCCTGTCCTTGCTGCTCGCAGCAACCAAGGCGATCAGTGACGCCGCCCAAGTGTTAGCCACTGCGGGCACGATGCGCGAGAACCTAGAGAACTTGGTGTCATTTGATTCGTTTACCGACATTGTTGGCCTTCCCGAGCACTTGGCTACTGAGCAGCGAGACGGGTCATAAGGGGCTCTGCGAAACTAGGTGCGGCAAATTGCCGTGTCAGCGGGGCAAGATTTGGGTAGCCTGAAGACGTTCATCAAGAGTGGTCTGAGCAATTGGACCCGGCAACCTGGGCGGAAGCCCCAAGGTGCCTCCTGAACTGGTCTCTGACCGGTTCAGGGATGTGGTCGGCGTTTGCCGGCAACGAAAGCTTCCGTGATGAGCGCTCATTAGCCGTCCACCAGCATTCGAAGGAGCTCACCATGGCATCACGTACACCATTGCCGGTGTCGGGCGCTTGGCGTTCTGGCGATCCCGTGGGGCAGCGCCGTTTTTTTACATTTCCTGATGATCGCAAAATGGCTCTCGATAACGGAACCGTCATGTCGGGAATCGTCACCGCATTTGAAACATGGGGGACACTGAACGCAGACGCATCGAATGCCGTGTTGTTATGTCACGCATGGACAGGCGACAGCCATGCCTCTGGCCGTGCAGGTGAGGGGCATCCAACGCCAGGTTGGTGGGAAAGCGCGGTAGGTCCAGGACTCGCCATTGACACCAATCAGTGGTTCGTCGTCTGCGCCAACGTTTTAGGCGGCTGTCAAGGAACGACAGGTCCGTCATCGCCGCACCCAGATGACGGTTTGCCATATGGCTCTCGTTTTCCGGTTGTAACAATCCGTGACATGGTTCGCGTGCAGGCGCGTTTAGCGGATCATCTCGGAGTATCGGTGTGGCATTGCGTCATTGGTGGATCGATGGGCGGAATGCAGGTTCTGGAATGGGGAGTCACCTTTCCAGAGCGTGTTCGTTCGTTGATCCCGATCGCTACGTGCTTCCAGGCTTCGGCGCAACAAATCGCATGGGGCTCTATTGGTCGACGCGCAATTCTCAACGATCCAAAATGGCGTGCAGGGGATTATTACGATGCGTCGCCTGGTGACGGACCTCATGAGGGACTATCAACGGCGCGCATGGTGGCTCAAGTGACCTTTCGTAGTGACAACGTTTTTACAGATCGCTTTGGCCGCTCAATGGTTGGAGCGCAAAGTAGTTCAGATAAAGACCTCAGCGGAAAATTTGAAGTTGAACGTTATTTGGAATACCACGGTGAAAAGTTGGTGACCCGTTTTGACGCCAATAGTTATATGGCTATCGGTAAAGCCATGGACCTTCACGATGTGGCGCGTGGCAGAAATAGTTTGGCTGCAGCGATCAAGAGAATTACTTCTCCAATTTTAACGATGGGTATCTGGAGTGATTTCCTCTACCCCGAATATCAGCAATTGCAAATTCGTGACATGGTTGCCGCCAACGGGGTGCGCACCGAACATATCAGTGTCGACTCTCCACATGGACACGACGCGTTTCTGATTGACCTGGATCAAGTGGGCCCGCCGATCACTCGCTTTTTGCAATCAACTCTCTAGGGTTGAAGAGGAAGCAAAGCATCCAAGACGGGCATTGAACGACTGCTATTCGGTATGCGCAAGAGGAGTTGTTTCTCACCCTGCAGAACATAGATTTGCCTATTTTTTGGTGGTGTTGGGCTCTTGCCTGTCACGACATAAGTGCCGCGTAGTTTGATGGCTTGGAGCCCGCGAGAGGTGACAATCAGATTGCCGTCAATGACGGTGACCCGAACCTCTAGCCAGCGCGTAGGGAGGGCTCGTGAGGATTCCATTCCTTGAGCTTGGGTCATCATTCGATGGCCATCTTTGCTCGACCAATGGGGTTCCAGCATGAAAGCCGCCCAGGCAAGCCCAGCACCCCCGACAATCAATAGAACGAGCA
The DNA here is from genome assembly GCA_945862545.1 of Bifidobacterium breve. GTDB lineage: Bacteria > Actinomycetota > Acidimicrobiia > Acidimicrobiales > Ilumatobacteraceae > Casp-actino8. The sequence goes on from CAMAYS010000156.1 coordinate 2,494, forward strand.
CAAGCGCAGACACATGCCCATTGTTCCACGCTCGGCGACTGACAACTCATCTGGCTTGGGTAATTTTGCCCGAAGTTCTTGCTCGTCGATGTTGCATCAGCCTGAGGAGCAGACAGACTAAGCCTGTGGAATTAGCAGCGCATCTCTCGCTCGTCTCGGGGATTGACACGACTCGGCTCTCGGACTCTTCAACCGCGCGGCTGATTTTATTGACCACTCTTGTTCTGATTCTCCTGGGTTGCCTGATGATCGTGCTCACCGTGCGGTTTTGGAAGAGTTCACAACCCGATCCCGATGCGCTTGGTCCACTGGCGCAGATGAGTTTGCGAAAGTACTCGAAAGCAGATGCTGTTCAGCAGCGTTACCTGCTTGATCTAGGCCGCCCCGGACTGCAGAGTAGTGAACCCGTCGTCGATCAGCCAGCAGACATCGTGACCGAAGTTTTGTCAGCAGAAGTTGAATCAGCAGAAGTTGAATCAGCAGAGGTTGAGTCAGCAGAGGTTGAGCCAGCAGAAGTCATTGAAGAAATTGCGGTGCAAGCCGTAGAGATCCAGAGCGACATAGATCTTGCATTTGATGACGAAGATTGGCCCGACTTGGACGATTGGTCAATCTCTCATCAAAGTCGTGGCGGGTCAGTGATTCGTAGCGTGGATGGGGATGCACAAGGAGATCTGATTGAGCAGTCTGCCTCGCAGGACGGTCCCTCAGATGTTCCACGAATGAACCCACTGCTGGATTTTTAGCAAAAAAGTCATTCGCCACTGAGAAGTCGTACTCGGGTGTAGTGACCCGACTAACTTTGCACTATGGCAGAGCTTGATTTGGACGCGATGATTGAACGTTTTAAGCAACGGGCGGCAGCAGTGAAGCAACGACCCGTGCCCCCAGTAGCGGGTGAGGAGCGGCAACGCTTTATTGAGCAAGCCAAGGTTGATTTCCAAGACTATGCGTTGATGGCTGGATCGACGGCCACAGTTGTTGATGGAATACTCACTTTTACGGTTGATCTACGTCCTTCACCACCGACATCGTGAGTTCTGATACTGGCGAGAGTCAGAGGGCCGATATAGCGGTCCCAGCAGTCATTCTCGCGGTGTTCGCCTGGGGGATGGGTCCGTTGATGGTTCGGGGTATGGGAGTTTCGGGTTACACCGTGGCTCTGTACAGGATGTGGTTCGGTGCGCCAGCAATGCTCATCGCCAACAGGCTGTGGGGAAAGCCACTGACATGGATGGCCCTCAAAGCATGTGTGGTGCCTGGCTTGTTCTTCGGCTCATCAATGATGATGGGCTTTGTCGCGGTTCGCACAACCTCGATTGCTAATGCCACATTGATCGGGGCACTCACGCCTGCCATCATTCTTCTGGGGGCCAATCGTTTTGTCGGTGAGAGGAGCGATCTGCGACGTATTCCTTTTGCCCTTCTAGCTTTTGCAGGTTTGGCGCTGGTGATTTTAGGTGGTGTGAATAATGAAGGTGCTTCGTTGAACGGTGATGTCTGGGCGGCAATCAATGTGATGTGCTTTTCGGTGTATTTCGTGATCCTCAAAAAACGCCGTAACGACGGATTTGATGGTTGGACTTTTCTCGCAGGAGTTTTTATCGTCGGATGCATCGTCATCACGCCTGTGTGTGTGCTGATGGCCGATGACACGCGTGCGGTCGGTGGTTGGGATTGGCTGTTGCTGCTTGGGATGGTTCTTGGTCCCGGTCTTGTGGGGCACGGATTGATCTCATGGGCCAGTCGGCATCTGCCCGTGACAACGACCTCGTTGCTGACATTAGGCAGTCCCATGATCTCCGTGTTTGGGGCATGGTTGATTTACGATCAGAACCTCAACGCAGTTCAGTTCCTAGGAGCGGTCCTCGTCCTTGGGGGATTGGCCGGCAGTGTGTGGGACAAGAGTTCAGGAAGCAATCCGGCTTCTAAAAGCCTCATTGAGCCATTGGTCTGAGGGGTTGTAGGTCGCACTTGGGCAGGTAAACTTGTCCGACCAGGCGGATGTGGCTCAGCTGGTAGAGCATCACCTTGCCAAGGTGAGGGTCGCGAGTTCGAATCTCGTCATCCGCTCCAGATGAAATTGCCCCGAGACATTGTCTTGGGGCAATTTTGTTATGTGGCGGTGAATGGATCGACCGATAGCCCAGCGCTGGCGAACATCTCATGCAATCTGGCGGCATGGAGCAGCGACACATAGCGGCGCAGAAACCTGACTAGTTGGGTGCGGAACTCTCGGCCATGATTCTTGTTAGCGCACACGAGGTGAGCCATTTCGTGAAGTAGGAGCAGTTCACTTGGCTGCTTCTTTCTCACCGC
>CAMAYS010000157.1:0-4803 GCA_945862545.1 Bifidobacterium breve
TTGCGTTGTTGCTCTCATCACTCATTGGATCAATCTCTAGTGGCGAGCATCAGTTGAGTGAGTCCACCGGATAGCTGTTGATGAGTGGCATCGGAGAAACCAGCATCACGGAGAGCACGGAGCATCTCATCACGCGGTGGCAGATAGGCCACGCTTTTTGGAAGATAGCGATAAGCCGCTGGATCAGAGAGCCAGCCACCGATTTTCGGAACAACCTTTCCGAAATAGATTCCGTTACCGAATCGAATCAATCTATTTCGCGGTACACCAACATCGAGTAGAGCGATCCGACCACCAGGTCTGACGACACGCGCTAATTCTTGAAAAAAAGCTGGTAGGTCAAGCAGGTTGCGTAAGGCGAAGCCACACGTCGCCCCGTCCACGCTGTGATCGCCGACAGGAAGATTCAAAATGTCCGCTTGGGATCGCGGTGATCCGGAACGATCGGCAGCCAACATGCCAAATGAGAGATCCATGGAGAGAGGGCGTAATCCCGCTTTACGGAGGTCGACGCATAGATCTCCAGTACCACTTGCGAGATCAAGAACGGTACTTCCTATCGGCAAGTTCAAAAGCCGCACAGTCCGCTTGCGCCAACGGACATCTAAGCGAAAGGTCATAATCCGATTCACTAAGTCATAGCGCGGAGCAATTGCATCAAACATTTCTCTGACGGCCTGCACTTTGGCGGCGCCCGTAGGTAACTCTGCGGTATCCCAGGATTGTCCGAGACCCTCAGAGGGAGTGCCTTGTTGATTGTCGTTCACCTCATCAGACTAAACCTGTGCGACCCCGATGGCGATTTCGGACTCGTAGATATTCGTCACCATCAGGCATAATGATCACTATTGAAAAGTGAGCACTATTGCTTGAGGGGGACGAAATGATTGATTTCACATTGGCGCCAGAACACGAAGAGATTCGGGCCAGGGTCCACAAGTTCGTTGAGGAGCAGATCAAGCCATCGCTTGAGCCTTTTGGTCATCGCGAGGAAATGGACAGCGAGACTCACCGCAAATATGTGACCGAACTCATCAAGTTACGCAAGAAGGCCGTTGAAGAAGGGTTGTGGTTGCCGCATATGCCCAAAGAGTGGGGCGGTATGGGCTTGGGTCACGTGGCCCTAGCAATGGTGCAGTCAGAAGTCGCTAAAACTCGCGTCGGTCCTTGGGTCTTGAACTGCGCAGCCCCAGATGAGGGCAATATGCACACGCTTGTGCACTGGGGTACCCCTGAGCAAAAAGAAAAGTACCTCAAGCCATTATGTGCGGGAGTTTCATCTTCATGTTTCGCTATGACCGAGCCAGAAGTAGCTGGATCGGATCCAACACTGATTCAGACGACAGCGATTAAAGATGGCGACGAATGGATCATCAATGGGCACAAGTGGTTTATTTCAGGTGCCCATAGTGCCAAGTTTGCGATTTTGATTGCACGCACCGAACTTGATGTGCCAGTTGGTTCACGTGGGGCGAACACTGCGTTCATCATCGATCTACCGTCAACGGGTTGGAATAATGTGCGTGAAATAGCAACCATGCATGGTCCTGGTGGCCACAGCGAGATTGTGATTGACGATCTACGAGTACATGATTCGCAGATCCTTGGAGGTCGCGGCAACGGACATCGTCTTGGTCAGTACCGTCTCGGACCCGCTCGTTTGGCACACTGCATGCGTTGGATCGCGCAAGCTGAAACAGCTCTCGACATGATGGTCGATCGTTCACTGAAGCGTTATTCACATGGTTCATTGCTGGCTGAAAAACAAGGTGTGCAGTGGCTCATCGCCGACTCGGCGATGGAGCTCTACCAGTGCAAGCTGATGGTCTTGCACGCGGCCTTCAAGATTGACCGTGGAGACGATTTCCGAACCGAAGTTTCGATGGCCAAGCATTTTGTTGCCAATAGTTTGAACAGAATTATTGACCGCGCTATTCAAGTCCATGGTGCACTCGGCTATTCGACGGATACCCCATTGGCAAACATGATGCAGCAGGCACGCTGGGCCAGATTCGCTGACGGTGCGGATGAGATTCACCAAATGCGAATCGCCGAAAACACCATCAAGGCTTTTACTGACCATGGCACGACGCGTACTGCGACTGGCGATTTACCGCTCTAGTTTTCTGGGGCAACGATCGATTTCGCCCAGCGATAGTCAGCCTTGCCCGATGGTGATCTGACAATTGAATCGTGAAACACGAAGGCTTTCGGCAACTTATAGCGCGCGATGTGTTTGGCTGCTTCGGCGAGCAATTCTTCTTCGCTAACTTCTGTATTCGGTCGAATCTGTACGACAGCGACAACTTCTTGGCCCCATCTCTGACTTGGACGACCGGCGACAACGCAATCAACAATGGCAGGGTGAGCCTTGATTGCCATCTCGACTTCTTCAGCAAATATCTTTTCTCCACCTGAGTTGATTGTCGCCGAGTCGCGACCACGAAGTTCAATGAACCCGTCGCTTGCAAGAACAGCACGATCACCGGGAATGACATAGCGCACACCATCAATCGTTCGATATGTGCGGGCGGTTTTATCTGCATCACCCAAATAACCGAGTGCGAGACGACCGCTCTTGGCTAGCCAGCCTGAGTCAGGGTGATCGGTCTCGCTATGGCCAGGTGATAGCAGGCGCGTGAAATCTGCATCAAGTACATGATTTTGTGGAGACAACGGGAAGCGTCCGGTTGTTGCGACTCCGTGGCCTGAAGCATGAGTGAGTTGACCTCCCGCTTCTGATGATCCGAGACCATCGATAATCATCACATGCGGCAAAAGTTGAAGTAGTTCTTCTTTGAGATGTACTGAAAGGATGGCGCCACCAGAAAGCAAGACTGTCAAACTGCTGAGGTCGTAATCGGCAATACGGAGTTGATCGATGAGGGGTCGAGCAAAAGCGTCACCAACAATCAAGAAGAAATCAATCTTCTCGCGTTCAACTGTGGACCACATATCGTGAGCGTCGAGCCTCTCGGGTATTGATGGAATGAATACGGTGCCGCCGGCGTTCCAAGTTCCGAAGGCCACCCAGTGTCCAGCACCATGCATAAATGGAGGGGCAATGAGGGCCCGTCGCCCAGGTGTGGCGGCTAAAAGATCGGCAATCGTTGTCGCCTCGCGCGTTGCTCCGAAGCATTCTGTGAGGGCATCGCCCTGCCTCCACATCACGCCCTTGGGCATGCCTGTGGTGCCGCCGGTGTACAAGATGTAGAGGTCGTCGGGTTGAGCAGGAGTCGGAGTTGCTTCATGTGAAGCAGAGAGAGCATCTTCGTACCACACCGCTCCCGGTAAGAGAGGTTGATCTGAATCATCAGCCACTTGGAGGAGTAACCGAACCTCGGGTAACTGTGGGAGCACGCTTGCTACTAGTGGAGCAAAAGTTGAGTGAAAGACGATGACGCTGGCAGCGGAGTCAGTGAAAACATATTGCAACTCTTCGGCCACATAGCGGTAGTTGATATTCAGCGGAGCAACGCGAGCCTTAAATGACCCGAGCATGCACTCCAGGTACTCATTGCCATTGTGTAAATAAATAGCGAGGTGATCCTGCCCACTATCTTGGGGAGCCAAGTCGGCCCGTTCGGTGGAGCAACCAAAGCCATTGTCGTTGAGATAATTGGCAAGACGACGCGTGCGTGCTGTGACTTGACGCCAAGTCAGGCGACGCTCGTGAAAGACGAGACATTCCTCATCAAGTCTGCTGTTAGCGATTGCCTCATGAACCTGACCGACGGTGAATTCCTGCACGCAACGAATGTAGGTTGTCACGCTTGACGGGTACGAATCAGACATCGTGTGCTGAGATCGCTAGGGTGCGGATGTGGATCTTTCTGTGCCCCCCATTTCTGGAAAATCAAAGGACGGAATCGTTTTTGGTGTTTTTATCCCGCAGGGCTGGAAAATGGAACTCGCCTCGATTGCAGATCCCGTTGATAAGTGGGCCAAGACCGTCGAAGTCGCAGTGTTGGCCGATGCTTTGGGGTACGACTCACTATGGGTCTATGACCACTTCCATAACGTGCCTCGTCCTGCACATGAGACCGTGTTTGAATGCTGGACAACAATCGCCGCGCTGAGCCAGCAGACTTCGCGGATTCGTCTTGGGCAGATGGTCGGTTGCAATAGTTATCGCAGTCCAGCGTTACTAGCGAAAATCACCTCAACGATCGATGTCATCTCTGGTGGACGTTTGGAGTGGGGGATTGGCGCAGGCTGGTATGAAAATGAATACCGTGCCTACGGATATGAGTTTCCAAAGCCAAAAGACCGAATCGGCATGTTGCGCGAAAGCGTGGAGATAGTTCGCAGTATGTGGACAGAAGCCGAGACCACATATAAGGGCAAGTATTACGACATCATTCGTGCGAATTGTGATCCTAAGCCGATCCAAAAACCTACACCGCCGATTTGGATTGGTGGCGGTGGCGAACAGTTGACCTTGCGCGTTGTGGCGATGCATGCTGATTGCTCAAACTTCGGCGGTTCGCCAGAAGAATGGGCGCGTAAACGTCAAACTTTGCTCGGACATTGCGCAACGGTCGGCCGCGACCCAGCGACTATTCGGATGACCTGGTCTCCTGAACTGTTTATTCGAGAAACTGAGGCGGAATTGAAAGAGGCTGGATCACGCAGTCTCTTCGGAGAGAACTACGACGAATGGCGTAACGGCAACCTTGTGGGAACTCCCGATGAGGTCGCCGACAAGGTTGCTACTTATCTCAAGCTTGGCTGTAGCGGATTCATACCGTGGAGTGCTGATTACCCTGAAACGGAATCAATTGAACTGTTTGCTCAAAAGGT
>CAMAYS010000158.1:0-4786 GCA_945862545.1 Bifidobacterium breve
GCCGGTGGTCCATCAGCAACAATGCGTCCCGCAACAAGCAAAACGCGATCGCAGGTTGATGCCTCAGCCACATCGTGAGTAGCCGTCACTATGGCCGCACCGCGTTCTCTTTCAAAGACCATGGCTTCCATATAGGCAGCCCGTCCCGGCGCATCAAGACCTGCAGTCGGTTCATCAAGCAACAACAATCCCGCGCGACGGGCCAAAACCTGAGCAAGATAGACGCGTTGTTGCTGACCGCCCGACAAATCGCGCAAAGGAATATCGCCCAAGTTGGATATTTTCATCATCTCCATGGACTCTGCGACAATCGCGTCATCTGTTTGTGAACGCCTTTCCCAACGTCCGCGTTGGTCATAACGCGCCATGCGCACAACATCCACGGCACATAAGGGCAAAACAAAACCATTTGGATGAAACTGACTGAGATAGGCAACTTTGTGCGTCATCTCTGTCACTGCACCGCCCATGATTTCCAGAGCACCACTCACTGGCGGAAGCAAGCCAGCAAGAGTCTTCAAGAGAGTCGATTTGCCAGATCCATTTGAGCCCACGAGCGCAGTTGATCCACCGGCTTTCAAATAGGCATCAATGCCACTGAGCACGGCCCGACCGCCATAACCCACTGCTAATCGACGAGCAACAACGGCGGTGTTAGTCATGCGCTCGCCGATGTGAGACTTTTACGAACGGATACCAAAACCAAAGTGAGGAAAAAGATTGCGACTGCAGTCAGCACGACACTCGCGCCAGCCGCCCACGAGAAATGATATGAGGCCAACAGACCGAAATAGGTTGACAGCACGCCGGTACCAGCAGCCCACAACATCATCGAGCCAATGCGCCTGGCCAAAAGAGCTCCCACTCCCGCTGGCGCTAACAACATGCCGAAAACCAGGAGCGAGCCGACTGTTTGAAATGAAACCACGACGGTGGCGGCAATCATCAACAACATCAAGCGGTGATACCACTGCGCTTTGTACCCCATCGTGCGCACCAAGTCGATATCAAAGCAGAGAAGTAAAAATGGACGCGCAGAGTACAACGAGATTGCGCAGACGGCGATTAAGGCGATCGTCTGCACCAAGAGATCTGTGGCGTCAACGCCAAGAAATTGTCCAAAAAGAATTGCTTCTAAATCACCGGTCAATGAATCAGAACTTGAGACCAAAACAACACCAAGAGCCAATAAACCAATGAACAAAAGTCCGATCGCCGTGTCATTAGAGAGTTTTGAACGAGCCGTGATGAGACCCACACCACCAATCATCACCACAGCACCGACAGCAGCACCAAGCATTGTGGGTAAGCCGAGAATTGTGGCCATCGCCACCCCAGGGAGAACCCCATGGGCCAAAGCATCGCCGATGAAGGCCATGCCGCGCAGGACAACATACGTTCCAACGACGGCGCATGTCAGCGACACCAGAATTCCCGCTAACAGTGCCCGTTGCATAAACCCGTTATTGAGAAACGGATCAATCATCTGCGACACGTTGTCATCTTAGGACTTCAGAGCATTGACGATTGTGGAGGCTAGATCAATCAGGAAGGAACGATAAGAACCATCTGCTGGCAATAAGTGCGTGCTGAGTTCAACAACTGTGACTCCGGCATCTGTTGCCAAAGCATCAACGACATCTCGATCGGTTCCAAGTTCGGTGAAGATCACATTGACCTGTTGCTCAACGATCTTTTCCTTCAGTGCCGAAAGGTCTCCAGCGGCCGATTCAGATTCACTTGAAAGACCCGGAATCACCGCTCCAGTCAGCGAAAACCCGTAGCGCGCCGCGAAGTAGCCGAGCGACTCGTGGCCTGTGACTAGTTGGCGTTTATCTTCAGGGATTTCTCCCACCATTTTTCCAACCTCATTGTCGAGGGTTGCAAGATCTTCTGTTACCTTCATTCCCTGTTCGGTGACATCAATATTTGCTAACGCAAGAGTTTCCACTAATGCTTCAACGACATCAATCAATGTCATCGGATCCATCCACAGATGGGGGTCCTTCGCTCCCACACTTTGGTCGGCATCACTCGGATCCGCACCTTCGCCTTCACCGACCAATCGAACCTTGATGTGATCTGTGGCCACAAAAACTGAAACTTTTTCCTTCATCGCTTGCTCAATAACATCTGCCAATCCGCCTTCAAGACCAAGACCGTTGGTCACCACAAGATCAGCATTATTCAACGTCTCAATGTCTTTGGCCGAGGGTTGCCATTGATGTGGATCGGCGCCGTTAGGCATCAGAACCGTGACTTGAGCAGAGGATCCAACCACCTCGCTCACGAGTGACCCCAAAATTGAATAGGTGACAACAATCTGTGGAAGATCTGCATCTGCGTTTTCGGCGCTGTCGGACGAGCCGCAGGCAGTGAGGGCAAGAAAAGGGACTGCCGCGAGGAGCACACGAGCACGCAAAGGTTGGTAATTGATCATTCCATAATGATAATGATTCTCAAATATGATTTGCAACCCTGTGGACTAAATATGCCGCACTAGGAACTACCTTTAGATCGTGGTTTCTGACTTCCTGCATCCCTTCGCAAAGCCCACTCGCACGGATTTTCGTACCTTGGTTCGCGGTCAGGGTTCAGTTGTCTACGACAACCACGGAAATCAGTACATCGACGCCATGGCCAGCCTTTGGTATTGCGCCGTCGGACATGGTCGTAGCGATATGGCTGAAGCGATCGCCCGTCAAGCGGGGACCTTGGCTGCGTATTCGACTTTTGATCCATTTACGAATGAACCTGCCGAAGAACTTGCCGAGAAACTGGTCGCTATCGGACCGATTCCCAAGAGTCGTATCTTTTTTACATCCTCAGGTTCTGAATCCGTTGATACGGCGATGAAACTTGCGCGCCTGGCTCACGTTCAGGCCGGCCACCCTGAACGAACTTTGATTATCTCGCGACAGCGCGGCTATCACGGCACAACCTATGGCGGAACTAGCGCTCAAGGTATTCCCCCGAACCGCGAAGGCTACGGACCTTTGGTCGGTGACGTTGAACAAGTCGGCGCCGATGACATTGAAGCCATGGCCACGCTGATGGCACAACGGGGTAACACCATCGCCGCTGTACTTGTTGAACCTTTGCAGGGCGCTGGCGGAGTCTTTCCACCTCAAGACGGTTATCTGCAAAGTTTGCGTCGCCTATGCGATCAACACGGAGCCTTTTTAATCTTTGATGAAGTCATTAGCGGGTTTGGACGACTCGGTACTTGGTTTGCTGCTGACCATTACAAAGTTGTGCCGGACTTAATGACCTTTGCGAAGGCTGTGACTTCTGGTTACCAGCCTTTGGGTGGCGTCTTCGTCGGACCTGCAGTTCGCGCACCCCTCGAAGCAGATGCAAACTTTTTCTTGCGTACAGGATTTACCTATTCTGGTCATCCAACAGCATGTGCGGCAGCGCTGAAGAACATTGAGATTCTTGAACGCGAAGATTTATTGGCACGCGCACTGCATATCGGAAAGCGTCTTTCCAGTGGATTGCAATCTCTAGCCGACGACGGGCTGATCGCGTCAATACGCGGCGACGGAGCGGTGTGGGCAGCTTCTCATCATCCACATCGTGATCCAATGATGATCCGCGACAAAATGTTGGACCTTGGAGTGATCACTCGCGCGATCGGTGCCGATGCAAATACTTTTTGTCCACCCCTAGTCACCAGCGATGCCCAGATTGATCAGATCGTTGACACCCTCGCTACAGTTCTAAGTGCACTATGAGCCGCCCAACGTTTAACCCTTTCGACCCAGTATTTCGCGCTAACCCGTATCCCTTTTATCGGGCCTTACGCGAACAAGATCCGGTGCACGCCGCTAACGTGGGCAACATCGTTTTGACACGCTATGAAGATGTCTCGGCGACACTTCGAAGTAACGATTTCAGCCGTGATATTGAAGCCACAGCCAATGAGCCCACTGACCCAATGTGGATTGCAAAACGCGAACGCCGAAAAGGTCGTGAGGGAGCGAAAACAATTCTCAACCTCGATCCCCCAGATCACACGCGCTTACGTCGACTGGTGAGCAAAGCCTTTACTCCAACTGCGATTGACCGATTGCGCCCCCGAATTCAACAGTTGGTGGATGATGTTTTGGATAAGGCCGCAAAAAATGGCGGCATGGAACTCGTCGACGAGATGGCCTTCCCGATCCCTTTCCAAGTGATCTCAGATCTATTGGCGATGCCCACAGATCGTTCCGATGAATTGCGCGAATGGGGTCAACTGATCACTCTCTCGTTGGAACCAACCTCAACTCTTGAAGACCTCGATCGAACCGATGGGGCTTTGAACGAAATGATCCCCTATTTGTTCACGATTATTGAAGATCGACGCTCTCATCCTGGTGATGATCTGCTGTCCGCCCTGATCGCTGTTGAAGACGAAGGGGACAATTTGGCCCTAGATGAACTGATCTCTTTCGTCGTACTGTTGTACATCGCTGGTCACGAGACGACCGTCAATCTGATTGGCAACTCCATCAACTCTTTGCTGCGCTTCCCCGATCAGTTATCTCTGTGGCACAACAATCCGAGCATTGCGAACCGTGCCGTTGATGAACTTCTCCGCTTTGACGGACCAGTCCAGCAGACAGTGCGCGTTCCGATCGTGCCCGTGACTTATCAGTCATTACATGGACCTGTCACCGTCCAACCAGGGACAATCGTGACGACTCTCTTGGGTGCTGGTAACCATGATCCAGCGATGTTCGCCGATCCACATATTCTCAAACTTGATCGTACCAATTCCAATCGCCATCTCGCTTTCGCT
>CAMAYS010000159.1:0-4760 GCA_945862545.1 Bifidobacterium breve
GGAAATTTGTACTGGGCGATCAGCGCCGGCCGGTCAATCCGCACCTACCTAGTCTGCCCCGTGGAACCGTGGAACTGGTGACTTAATCGTCATCCTTGCGATTTCGAGTCGCTAAATGTCCGATCAAAATCGCTATGAAATAGAACAACATCAGAGGAACTGAGAGCAATAAGAGCGTGATTGGGTCTCCTGAAGGGGTAATCACAGCAGCGATCACCACAATTGCCACGATCGCCACACGCCACCCTTTAACTAGTTGCCGTGGTTTCAGGACACCAGCCAATTGCAGAAAAACCAGCAGTACAGGAAACTCAAAACCGATTCCAAAGGCAGCCACCATCAAGCCCACAAAACTCACATATTTGGAAATCTGGAAGGCCTGTCGGACATCGCTTCCTGACCAGGAAATCAACCACTCAAGACCTTTATCTAAGGTGTAGTAGGCAAAGAAACCGCCCAGGACAAAGAGGATCACCGACGACAACACGAATGGAATCGCGTACTTCTTTTCTTTGGAATGCAGTGCGGGAACGATGAAACGCCAGATCTGCCACAGCACAATGGGTAGAGCCAAAATCAAACCACCATATAACGAAATTTTTAGACGTGTATTAAATCCTTCAAGTGGGCCAAGAGTAGAAAAATCACAATCCTGTACGAGGTCGGGGCGACGAGCACAGACATTGGCATACGGTTGGCGCAAGAACCGCAAGACGGGATCGTAGAACGCCAGGATCACCATCATCCCTAAGGAGACGGCCAAAACAGAGCGAATAATACGCGAGCGCAATTCACCTAAATGTTGCGTCAAAGTCATTGCCTCGCCACCAGAGGGTTGAGTCTGCGCAGAACGAAACTTAAACGGCATTTTCATGATTCAGTGTCTTTTTGGGGAGGGTCAGTTTCACTCGCATCAGCTACTACGGGAGGAGTTGGATCTTCTTGCAGAGGCTTCATCACCGCATCTTTAGTGAGTTGAGCAGTTTCCCGTAGTTCACGTAAAGGCTCATCAAATGCGGTCTTAAATTCGCTTTGAAAACCTGTACTCATCTTGCGGATTTCTCCGTAGACGCGAGCGAAACGACGAATCGCCTCAGGCAACTTCTCTGGTCCAAGCACAATCAACGCCAGGAGCAAAATGACCACGATCTCGCTTCCCGATAGGTTGAACACAGTTGGAGTCTAGATAAAGATCGTCCCCCTCAGGCACTCAGCGTGCCAACATAGAGAGGTGCAGCAACGTCTACCTTCTTTGCTAGATCCCCCCATCGGCTTTGCCCATCGGGGTGCTCGGGCGCATGCCATGGAGAACACCTTGGAAGCTTTTGCCCTGGCGATACGTCTTGGTGCTACTGGACTTGAAAGCGACGTCTGGTTGACCGCTGACAATGTCGCAGTCCTCGATCACGACGGTGTTGTCAGGCGATGGGGGCGCAAGCAGCCCATCAGCCAGTTGAAATCTCACTCCCTCCCATCTCATATTCCTTCCCTCGCCTCCATGCTGAGCAACTGTGTTGGCGATTTCCACCTTTCATTAGATGTCAAAGATCCATTGGCATTGACCGCCACTTTGGCGACGGTTCGCGAGGTGCGTCCTCACCTTGAGGAAAATCTTTGGCTGTGTCATCCAAACTGGGAGCTCGTTGCCCAGTGGCGTGCTTTGACCCACGCAAAATTGGTTGACTCCACTCGCCTTTCACGCATCAAAGAAGGCCCCGAGCGCCGAGCCGCTACGCTCCACGACAGCGGAATCGACGCAATCAACATGCACCACACCGACTGGAACGGCGGACTCGTCACGCTCTTTCACCGCTTTAAGAAATACGCCTTGGGTTGGGACATGCAACAAGAACATGTCATCAGCGATGGACTCCGTATGGGTCTGGACGGGATCTTTAGTGATCACACAGACCGCATGATGGATGCCTTTAGCCGCCACGTCTGACTTAGCGACAAGAGACCTCTACAACCACGCCCAAGCGCCAAATGGCCATAACACGACAAAAGCCCGGCCCCGCACTTTGCTCTCTTCAATAGCGCCAAAGTCTCGCGAGTCGAAGCTTTGTTGCCGATTATCTCCCATCACAAATACGTGATTCTCGGGCACTAGCACTGGTGCGAGATCGGTGTGTGACCCACAACGCTCACTTATTTCGGGGTTTGAAAGTTGCTCCTGATCCAGGTATGGCTCCTGCAACTCTCCACCATCAATAAATACGACGCAGGATTTAATTGTGACCGTCTCACCTGGCAGAGCAATGACTCGCTTAATCAAATCATCATGAACGATCTCGTTAGTCACACGATCAAAGACAATGACATCGCCACGACGAATATCGTGGAATCTGTATGAAAGTTTATTCACCAATACTCGGTCATTAGGCTCCAAAGTCGTCTGCATACTCGGCCCGTCAATGTAGTACTGCTGAAAGACGTACACCCGAATCAACATTGCCGCCGTTAGCGCTATGACAACAACGATGACCCACTCCCAAACAGTGCGCATCTGCTCTCGGCGTTTATCATTTAAGTCGCTACGCGAGGACTCCCCTGTCGGTTCGTCATCAACTGCCATCACCTCAATATCCATCGCATGTAACGGTACAGTACGGGACCACACGACGCCCCGTTCATAACGAAGCGATCAACTTCTCCACCCGCTCATCTCGACTTTTCAACGGATCTTTGCAGAGCACCGTCCGTTGTGCCTGATCATTCAATTTTAGTTGCACCCAATCAACGGTGTACTCCCGATTCTTGGCTTTGGCAGCCTTAATGAATTCGCCTCTTAGACGCGCCCGTGTGGTCTGTGGGGGTACATCAATCGCCGTTTCAATATCACTCTCAAGACACACCCTTTCCACCATGTTGCGCTCTTGCAATTTGTTGAATAATCCACGAGTACGCAAAATATCGTGATACTGCAAATCAATCAATTGCGCCTTTGGATCTCCTAAATCAAGACCATTCTTTGCGCAGTATGCATCGAGTAATTTGTGCTTGATCACCCAGTCAACCTCACGGTCAAGTTTCAAGGGATCATCTTCAATCGTTGTCACACAATGTTCCCACATTTCAAGGGCACGTTGTTCAAGATCAGTGAACCCCTTTGTCTGCGCGTACTGCAGGGCAGCATTGAGATATTCGCGTTGAATATCCAAAGCACTGACCTCCCGACCACTAGCTAAGAGAACGGTCCGCCGACAGGTGATGTCATGGCTGATATCGCGAATCGCCCTGATTGGATTTTCCATTGTCATGTCGCGGAGTATCACCGAAGGGTCTTCCATCATCCGCAACATGCACGCTGTGGAGCCGATCTTGACAAAAGTTGAGTATTCGCTCATATTTGAATCACCGACAATGACATGCAGTCGCCGATAACGCTCAGCATCGGCATGAGGCTCATCGCGTGTATTGATGATCGGCCGACTTCTGGTGGTCGCCGAAGACATCGTTTCCCAAATATGGTCAGCGCGTTGGGTGATTGAGTACTGCGGACCCCTCGCGGTGTGCACGATCTTGCCCGCTCCGGTGAATATTGAACGAGACACCAAAAACGGAATGAGCGCTTTTGAATGCTCACTTGGGTCATCACTTCGACTCGTCAAGTAGTTCTCATGGCAGCCGTAACTGTTCCCCGCTGAATCAGTGTTGTTCTTGAAAAGATAGATCGTGCCGCGAATACCTTCTTCACGAAGTCGTTCCTCGGCAGAGATCAGCAGGGTCTCAAGGATGCGTTCTCCAGCCTTATCGTGCACTACGGCTTCATAGAGCGAGTCACACTCTGCAGTCGCGTATTCAGGATGCGATCCGACATCTAGGTACAAGCGGGACCCATTTTCTAAAAAAACATTCGAACTACGTCCCCATGTCACCACCTTGCGGAAAAGGTAGCGAGACACTTCGTCGGGACTCAGACGACGCTGACCACGTAAAGTACAAGTTACCCCATATTCATTTTCCAGCCCATAGATGCGACGTTCCATCAGAAAATCCCTATCTACAAGAAAAAATCACGAGAGAAAAGCGTCAATCTCTTGATCGTCAAATCGCTTAAAGCAACGGCGTTCGATTGAACGGCTCAGAATGGCGACCTCCAACCCGTCGGCCTGAAGAGTGCGGTCGGGACCTGCAAGGGCCGCCACGCACTTTCTCACGGCGACATCCAAGACATCGCCAGGTGACCATGTTTCGCGTAACCGACCGCCAATCGCATCCGCATCACCTCCGAGGACACTCAAGCCTCGCTCATCCATCAAAGTTCCGTCATACATGATGTGAAATAACTGATCAGAATTCTGATCTGCGCCCACTTCAACCAGCAGTATCTCTACTTCGTAAGGCTTGACATCGTGTGTAAATGTTTGTCCCAGGATCTGAGCGTATTCATTTGCCAGACTTCGGGCCTCAACATCATCACGCGAATACTGATAACCGCGAACATCAGCGTTGCGTACGCCAAAACGTCGGAGTTGATCAAACTCGTTGTATTTACCGACTCCAGCGAAACCAATCCGATCATAGATTTCGCTAATTTTACGCAAAGTGTTTGAAGTATTTTCTGAAACGAGAAGGATGCCATCCACATACTGCACAGCAACGAGTGCTCGCCCGCGGGCAATACCTTTTCGCGCATAGTCGGCGCGATCCTTCATCAACTGCTCTGGTGCTACATAAAAAGGCTGATTCACGATGACACCCCGTCTTGTCTCTGACGTTGCTCTTGCACCAATGCTTCAAATCGGCGCGCTAAGTCA
>CAMAYS010000160.1:0-4532 GCA_945862545.1 Bifidobacterium breve
GTTTTGTGCGTGGGGTTCGTGGTCGGGCTGTGGCTGTGGTGTTGGTTGTGGCTGGATTGGTGGGTGGCGTGGCTGCTGGTTCTGTGGCAGCTGCGAACCCGACGACGGTGACGTGGAAGGTGTCGTTGATGTGGAAGGGTGAGGTGAAGAGTCTGGCGGCTATTGCTTCATCGAATTCGAATGGTGTGAAGACATGGTCGAAAACGGGTTCGTGTGTCTTGTCACCGAAAAGTCAGCCAACGACGTTGACGATGGGTTCGACAGGCTCGTGCACGTTGAAATTGAAGATCGCGAAGTCAGGTAATTATCCGGCGAAAACGTCCGAGCAATTAATTATCCGAAAGCCCTACAAAGTAGGTCAGACGGGGCCGGGTGGTGGCGTCATCTTTTATGTTGATCTGACTCGTCCAGCGGGCTCACGATACTTCGAGGCGGCTTGTGCCGGCTGGTCTGATGGCACATGTGGTGGCAGTGACTTGACCGACCCAGGGATTGTGTGGGGCTGTGACGGGACTTGGGTGGGTGCTGATGGGACAGCAATTGGGACTGGTAAGCAGAACACGACCGACATTGTGACTAACTGCTTGGAAACTGGTGGCGCAGCCAAGGTTGCCAACGATTTAGTGTTGGGTGGCCAATCCGACTGGTTTTTGCCATCGCTATTTGAGTTGAATCAGATGAATATCCGGCGGATACAAATTGGTGGTTTTTCAGCTGTCTACTATTGGAGTTCTTCTGAGTTCTTCGTCGACGACTTCGCGTGGGCCCAGAGTTTCTCCTACGGGGCTCAGAGCGGCCTCAGCAATGACACCATGACCTACGTCCGTCCCGTGCGGGCTTTCTAACTATGTGTTCTCGCCGCCTTCGGAGGTGTGAACACAAAAGTTTTCTTGACGGTCGCTCGGCTAGTTACTCGGGATGGAGATTGTCAACAAAGTCATCAAGCGATCCGACGAAACGCTCAAGATAGGCAGCCAACTCAGCCATCTCGCTTTGATTGAAAGCAGTGGTGATGTGCACCAAAAGTTCTTGTCGACGGGCAGCGGCTTGGGCATGGCGTTGGCGACCGGATGGAGTTGCAGAGACGACCACGACGCGTTTGTCATCAGTGCTACTGCAGCGCGTTGCCAGATTAAATTTCTCGAGTCGTTGAATCGCCCTAGTGGCCGTTGATGGATCAACTCGCAATGCCTCAGCCAAGTCACTCATGCGCCAACCTGGTTGCTGCACCAAGAGGTCGAGGGTATCCATTTGCCCGAACTCAAGCGCATCCTCACCAACACCAAAAAAGTGCTCAAGCAACTTACTCATTGCTGCGCCGCGACGTAGTTCTCGCCACGAGCGCCCCACACGGATAGCAAGCTCACGCTGCGCAGGATCAGATGGATCAAATGTGGCGGAATGAGCCGTGGTCATGACATTTGTAGAGTACAACGCATAGCCCTGCGTTGCGCTCAACCAGCGTTGAAGTATTCCCATTCTTCAACACGTGTCCCATCAGCAAGATTGCAATAGCCGACTTGTCCAGTGGATTCGTCGACGATCTCCAAGGTGCCACCTTGGGAGATGCAGTATTCGGAGGCTGGATTGGCTATTTGGCTGCCTCCCATTGCTGGCTCAGTTGATGGGGCCTGAGTGTCTTCTGGCTGGGTGGTCACTGGTGAGGAGTCGCTACCGCAACCAAAAAGTGCGACACTGGATATGGCTAATCCAAAAATCAATATGGACTTTTTCATGAGGTCACCCTTCGGTCATATCAATGGCGTACCCTCACAACTGTAATCATTGTGTGTAAGCGGAGATCGCAATATGAAGATATTTTCACGAACCCAAGAAATCATTGATCATCTGCTTGCTTTGCAGACCACGATTTCTGCTGAGAGTGACAAGTTCTTTGAGTTGGACCATGGTCTGCAGTGCGCAGCGTTGCTTGAGGTGAGTGATCCCGACGATCTTGAACTTCAGGTGGCTGGCTTGATTCATGATCTCGCCCATCCGTGGGATGGACCAGGTCAGCCACGCCACGCAACCATGGGCGCTGATGCCGTGCGACCAGTGTTGGGTGAACGCGTGGCGGCATTGATCGCAGGTCATGTACCAGCGAAGCGTTTTCTCGTGACGACTAGACCTGAATATCGGGCACTGTTATCGCCAGACAGCATCATGACTTTGGCGGCTCAGGGCGGTGACCTGAACGCTGATGAGATCGCTCATTTCCAAAGCAACCCGTGGTGGTCAGCGATGGTGTCGCTACGCATCGCCGATGATTCAGCAAAAGTTGCAGGAGCAGTCGTACCTGATCTTGAACATTGGGTCGATGCCATTCATTCATTGAGTCGGGTGTGACGATGCAATCATTTGCAACTGGTGACTCTGCGGCGAAAGTTTTCTTTGACGATCATGGTTGGGTTTTGATCGACACTCTTGATGATGATGGCGTAAAACAGTTGCGTGAGTGGATAGATGAAATCTCGTCGTGGTCTGACGAAGATGGGCCATGGCTGCATTATCGCGAGATGACTGACTTTGGTCCTAAGTTGTGTCGCACAGAAAACTTCACGCCATTTCACGAAGGTATTCGTGCGCTACTCACGAGCGGTTCAATGTTGCAATGCGCAAGTTTGTTAATCGGTGAGCAAGCGGTGCTGTATAAAGAGAAAATTAATTATAAGTTGGTCGGCGGCGCGGGGTATGCACCTCATCAAGATGCACCGGCGTATCCATTTATTGATAGTCATATTTCGTGCATGCTCGGTATTGACGACGCTGACGAACTCAACGGATGTTTAGAAGTAGTCAGTCGCCGCTTCGCCGAAGTGCTGTCAATGAACGATGTGGGTTGTATCGCCAATGACGTTGTGCAATCTCTGGAGTGGACGATGGCTCCGCTGAGGGCTGGGCAAACTTTGTGGTTTCACTCAAGGACTCCGCATCGCAGTGGAGAAAATAAATCGCAGCGTGATCGGCGTGCCATCTACCCGACGTACAACGCTTTATCCGAAGGCGATCTGCGTGAGGCGTACTATGCAGCAAAACTCCAGCAGATGGCGACGAGTACTGTTGGCAACAATGTTCAGGTGTCTTTGATCGGCGATTTTCAGGGTCGCACAATCGGATAGTGCTTTCTGTTTACTTCTTGCCTATCGGGGCTTGGCGCCTCCGGAAACCCGAATCATTTCACCACTGATCCAACTGGCAGCGGGTGAACACAAGAATAAAACGGCTGCACCCATGTCAAGTAAAGTTCCAAAGCGCTGCATTGGAATATTCCATTGCGACTCAATTTCGGCCAGATCTTCATCGTTCTTCACACCGAGGGCAATCTTAAAGATTTCAGTGGGCACTGCGCCTGGGGCAATGCCGTTGACGCGAATGCGAGGCGCAAGTTCGGCACAAGCCGTGAGAGTCAATGAGTTCACGGCGGCTTTAGCAGCACCGTAGTGCGCACTCCCCGGCACAGGTCCGAAGCCCGCACCCGATGAAATGTTGATGATAGAGCCAGTATCCATGTATTTCGCGGCAGTGCGAATACCGACCCACACTGCGGTGAGGTTTAAGGCGATACATGCATCCCAGTCTTCGCGCTTCAAGTCAGTCATCGGTAAACGGGCGGGTGAGCCGCCAGCGTTATTCACCCAGATTGACAACTTTCCGAATTCTTTGATGGTGGCCTTGGCCAAATTTTCCATGGCCTCTTCATCGGTGACATCAGTTTCAACAGCAATGGCCTGACCGCCATCGGCGCGAATGGCAGCAGCGACGGATTCAATTTCGTTCACACGACGAGCGGCAACCACGACTTTTGCGCCAGCATTAGCCAAGGTACGGGCGATTCCTTCGCCGATGCCACGTCCACCACCAGTCACGACGGCGACTTCGCCTTCGAGACTGAAAAGTTCTGCTGGGGATGGGTATTGCTGACTCATAATATTTCCATTCTTGTTAGGGGATTGTGATTAGAGAATTGTGACGACACCAGTGGTGCCGTTAACTTCGATCAGTGCACCATTGACGATACGTTTCGTGGCATCGGTGATGGAGACAACGCATGGCACACCGAGTTCACGACTGACGATGACAGCGTGACTGATCTGTCCGCCGACATTAACCACAACGGCTGCACTCGTCATAAACAGTGGAGTCCAACTTGGGTCGGTGCACGGTGCGACCAAAATGTCGCCAGGTTCGAGATTTCCCGGTTCACCTGGATCAAGAACAACGCGCGCAATACCACGAGCGATACCCGGCGAACCAGCAACACCGACGAGTGCATCACCAGTTCCTGCGACCTTAACGAGATTGTCATTCTTGCGGGCCCACTCACTGAGTGGAGCGACTGTTGCGTTGGCGATGATGAACGGAGGTTCAAGATCAAAGAGCTCGCGCCATTCTTTGTAACGCTGAGTCAACTTGTTGGTGAATGAACTTGGATTGGCGATGTAAGCACCAAGTTCGCTATCAAGCACTTGAAAAACAAGTTCGTCGTGCCCGTGTCGGCGACCGAGTTCGCGGAATGCAACGCGGGCCTCATG
>CAMAYS010000161.1:0-4463 GCA_945862545.1 Bifidobacterium breve
GCCGATTTCCTCAAGCGAACGCAGACCGTGTGGATCGTCAAAGTAGCAACCGTAAATATGCTTCTTGAATAATTCACTTGGCCGTTCAAGAACCTTGTCGGCAATTCCACCCCAACCACGGTTTTCTTCCCAGACCACATTGGCGCGCTCAAGGATGTAAGGAATCCAGCCAATTTGCCCTTCGCTGTAGGCAATCTTGAGATCTTTGAACTGGGTAAACAATCCGCTCATCAACCAGTCGACCATGCTGAAACAGCAATTGGCAAATGTCAATGTTGAATCAACGGCAGCTGGTGCATCAGGCGACGTGCTGGGCATTTTTGAACCCGAACCGATATGCATGTTGATCGTGGTGTGAGTTTCATTGCATGCATCAAAGAATGGCAACCAGAAACCATCCTTGTCGTGGATACTTGGCAACCCAAGATTGGTCGGAATCTCGCTGAAGCACACTGCGTGTACTCCGCGCGCCGCATTGCGCCGAACTTCAGCAGCAGCAGCGACGGGATCCCATAGCGGGACGATGCACAGCGGCAACATCCGGCCACCTGATTCGCCACACCATTCTTCAACCATCCAGTCGTTGTAGGCGCGCACGCAGAGCATGGCCCACTCTCTGTCTTGTGCCTCGTAAAAAGTTTGCCCACAAAAGCGTGGGAAAGTTGGGAAGCAAAACGACGCTTCAATGCCGGCGGTATCCATATCTTCAAGGCGTTCTTTGAGTTTGTAACTCCCTTGGCGCATCTCGTCGTAGGTGATGCCAGCCAAGATGACTTCATCGCGACTGAAACCCACAGCGGTATCAAGGCGTGTCAAGGGGCGACGGAGGTTTTCATAGAACCACCAGTCAGCGAGAGGACCCTCATCACCTTTCTCTCCAGGAATCGCAGTAAAGGTGCCACCGACGAACGTCATGTCTTTGACGGGCAGGCGGTGTATCCGAGGACCGACGTCGGCGTACTTCTTGGGGAGGCGGTCAGACCATACGGTTGCAGGTTCGGTGACGTGGTCGTCAACGGAGATAATTTTGGGCAGTTCACGCATGGTCTTGAGGGTAGCACTACTTTCTGACGGTGTGTCAGATTGAGCGTGGAATGGGCGAAAGAGGAGTTTGGCACCTACGCTTCGCTATATGAGTGACGCAACGAAACAGGCGATGACGGTTGGAGTGGCTTTGCCTCAAATGGCACCTGGCCTTGACCGAGATCGGCTCATCGCCTGGTGTCGGGGGATTGATCAAGGCCCATTTTCCAGCATTTCTGCGGGTGAACGGATCACTTTTCACAATCTCGATGGTTTCACGCTGTGTTCGGCGGCCAGTGTTTTGACCGAAAGGGTGCGAGTTTTGGTCAATGTGGCGGTGCTTCCTTGGCATGCTCCAGCGCTAGTAGCCAAAGAGTTGGCATCCATGGATGTCGTTTCTGGTGGTCGGGTAGAGGTCGCCGTTGGAGTTGGTGGTCGTCAACAGGACTATGCCGCTTTAGATTCGCCCTTTGCGGGTCGGCATCAGCGCCTTGATGACTCGGTACATGAGTTGAAGCGTTTGTGGTCTGGTGGGACGGCTGCCGACGGGGAACAAGTTGGGCCACTTCCGATGCAGGTTGGAGGGCCACCGATTTTGGCTTCGGCGATGGGTCCAAAGTCTTTGGCTCGTGCGGCTCAATGGGCGATTGGAGTGAGCGGCTTCACCCTTTTGGGTGATGCGCAAGAAGCGGGCCGACTCTTTAGGGCAACGCAGGATGCGTGGACGACGGCAGGTCGCGCCGATAAGCCACGATTGGTAACCGGTTCGTTCGTATCGTTAGGACCTAACGCCGCAGAGAACTTGCGTGACTTCGCCGCGGCATATTTACAAGTCTTCTCTCCAGACTTTGCCCGCTCTTTGGCAGAAGCAATGAATCTCTACGAACCTGCGCGTCTCGTTGATTTGCTTGACAAGGTTGAAGCTGAAGGGGCCGATGAATTCATTATCGTTCCGGCTACAAGCGATCCAGCGATGCTCGACCGTTTGGCAGATGTTGTTGCATCGCGCCGCTAATTCAGTGACTCGGATTTTTTTGCAAGTCCCAAAGCATACGCAGGGCCACAACGAGTACTAGTGAAGCGAACAAGATGTTTGACAGATCCTGCGACATGTGATCGGCAATGATTCCGCCGGCGATTGCCGCTGGAATACCCGAAAAGCCGACGAGCGCAGCAACTTTAAGATCAACATTGTTGGTTTTCCAATTGCGCCAAGTGCCCATGATTGATGTTGGAATGATCACAGCAGCGGAGGTCCCCTTGGCGACGACGCTGAGTTCATTGAAGAAAACAGCCATTGCAGGGACCATCACCACTCCACCTCCGATACCCAGTAGCCCAGCCAATGTCCCAGTGACGAGGCCAATGAAAAGTAGAGCGAGAGCAGAAAAAATCGTGAGCGTTGAACGTCCATCGGCGTTGAGCGGAATAAAAAGACGCACTGCGGTGATGAAGAGCATCGCTGCGAATAAATAGCCGAGAGTTTTTTTGGGCAAAATGTGAATCCATTTTGTCCCGAGCACTGCTCCCGTCAATGCTCCGACTGCTAACCACAAGGCCATGTACCAGTCAACGTTGCCATGACTCCAATAAGTCAGCAAACTGGAAATGGAGATCGGTAGAACTGCACCAAGAGATGTGCCATTGGCAAGTCGTTGATCAAACTTGAGTAGTAGAACGAGGATTGGGACGACCAGAATGCCCCCGCCGACGCCAAACAGCCCAGACAACAGACCGGCACCGAGTCCAAGCCCGATAACCACGGAGGTCCGAACGGGCGGACGAACTGTTGTCATATTAAATGTCATTTAATAGTTCTACACCCTCGGGTGAACATTTGCTGACTTGCTCGTCGCTCGCTCGGGTAGTACCTAAGGTTTACCCACAACGTGAGAGGGAAAAATCATGAAAAATTTGACTCGTATATTCGGAGTTGCGCTACTCGGCCTATTGGGAGTGACGGCTTGTTCAAGTGATGGCAATATCGTCACATCGGTCGCACCAGTGACTGAAGTACCAGTGACTGACGCGCCGACGACAACGAGTACTCCGGGACCCTTGCGCATCTTGGTCACTAATGACGACGGAGTGGGTGCCGATGGCATTGATGTGATGGTGCAATATTTGTTGGCAATGGACAATGTGACCGTGACGGTTGTTGCCCCATTGGAGAACCAAAGTGGAACTGGTGGCAAGACAACCGCTGGGGACTTGATCGTCACAGATGCGACCACCAAGAGCGGTTATCCAGCGAAGGCTGTGGCTGGATTTCCGGCAGACACGATTGTTTGGGCAATCGACCTGGGTGGCATTGACTTTGTCCCCGATCTTGTTGTCTCTGGTATCAATAACGGTCAAAACTACAGTGTAGAAATTGTGCCCCTGTCAGGAACAGTTGGTGCTGCTCGAGCCGCAGCGGCGCACAATATTCCGTCAGTCGCAGTCAGCCAAGGGCTCGCTGCGGCACCTGACTTCCCAACGTCGGCTGGCGCTGTCGTCGCATGGATTGAAGTTCATCGTGACGAATTGTTGGCTCGTGCTGATGGCGAAACCGTCACCGAATTTCTCAATGTCAATGCACCCTCATGCGCCGCTGGTTTAGTTGTTCGTGGTGTTATTGAAACGCCAATCGAATCAATAGGAACATCGGATTACAACGCCAATGATTGTGCCTCAACGGTTGTGCCAACGGGTGATGTCAGCGGATTCCAAAATGGTTACATCACAATCAGTATGTTGCCAATTAGTGGCTCACCATTTCCTGATTGAAATTATCCGTGAAGCACTGAGGCACCGACACGGCGGCGATGGTATGTGGCATCGCCGTAGGCGCGCATCAAAGCCCAAGATTTTTTCATCCACAGTTGTAGGTCGGCTTCCCAGGTGTAGCCAATTCCACCGTGTACCTGCATTGTGCTGCGACTGGCGCGATAAGCAGCTTCGCTTGCAAGAGCCTTAGCCATACTGATATCGCGTAGCGCTGTTGATGACCCCGTGCTTGCACTCCATGCGGCGCGGTATGTAGGAGCCTTGGCGAATTCAACTTTGAGAAGAGCATCTGACATCAGGTGCTTGACTGCTTGAAAGGAGCCGATCGGCTTACCAAACTGTTCGCGCTGGCGCGCGTATTCTGCGGCAACTTCAATCATCGCTTCACTGACACCGATTAAATATGCCGCGCTTGCAAGGGCCATCACATCGCTGGCAGGTAAGCCAAATACTTGTGCTGAAGCGGCGCTTGCTGATCCGCCAGAAATTGTGAACAGTTGGCGTCCACCGTCAATGCCGTGTACATCGGTTGACGAAAAGCCAGTGATGACCGCATCATTGCGTAAAACAAGATCGGCGACCTGTGCGTGAGCAACATAAGGACCCGTGTCGACCCACAGAGTGGCAATAGTGGTGCCGTCATTGAGTGCGGGAGCCCATTGCGAGTGAGC
>CAMAYS010000162.1:0-4448 GCA_945862545.1 Bifidobacterium breve
TCAATGCTTTCAAGGAGGTCGGCGCCGCGATGGGCGATCCCTTCCAGGACTGAGCGCACCACATGACTGCGATTGCTGCCCCGGGTTAAGCCCAGCAATGCTCCGCGGGCGCCGTAATCCCAATGTGGGGTTCCGAGTCCAAGCAGTGCTGGGACATAAAAGACACCTTCACTTGAATCGCACTGAGCGGCGATTGTGTGACTTTCTTCTGGCGTGGAAATGAGTCCCATGTCTTCGCGCAGCCAATCAATATTGGTACCTGCTGACAGCATGATCGCTTCCGCTCCCCAGGTGACACTGGGCGTCGAATCTTTTTGCTGGCGACTCCAGGCAATGATCGGGAATGTGCCATGGACTGTGCGTAGTGGTGAGGCAGGTTGCGCATCATCAAGACAGAGGTTCATCATTCCGCCCGTTCCGAATGTGCACTTCGCCATATTCGCACGTACGCATGATTGACCCATCAGAGATGCTTGTTGATCGCCGGCAATGGCTGCGATCGGAGGCGAACCAGGCAGTGCACTTGCCAGACCAATGACTCCTGAGGATGACACCAAAGATGGGAGCATTGAGACAGGAATGCCGAGAACTGAGCAGGCTCTTTCATGCCAGGTGATCTGCGGGCCAGACGTTGGATCGAGTAATCCGGTCACTGCAGCATTGCTGTGGTCCGTGACGTGCAGAGCGCCACCAGAAAGCGTCCATGCAATCCAACTATCCACCGTGCCGATACACAGATCGCGGGCTCGCTCAGCGATAGCGGCAACATCACCAACATATGTCTTGAGGAGCCATGCCGCTTTGGTGGCGGTCTGATTGGGAGCTAAAGCTAAGCCATGTTCCGCTTTGGCCATGATGCATTCAATGACAGTGCGCAGGTCCTGCCAACCGAGCCCAGGTCCAATTGGTACGCCAGTGTTGCGATCCCAGATGATCGTCGAAGCACGTTGGGTGGTGATTCCAACTCCCGATACGGGTCCACCTTGTGCGAGGGCGAGATGAGCCACCTCAAGAACAAGTCGGGCCATTTCAGTGGCGTCAAATTCGACCAAGCCCGGAGCGGGAGTTGTCGGACGAAAGGACCGATAGTTCGGAGCATCCACGGATGCGTCAGGTCGCACAATTGCGGCTCGCAATCCGCTCGTTCCAACGTCAATGACAAGTATGGATGAGGTCATAGTTTTCTTCGTCCCTGGGGCAGGGCACCTCGGTGTTGCATCACAGAACCAATAAAACCCCCGATAACACTGACTGTCAGAGTAATCGTGAAATTAAATAAGACTGCGATCCAATTCACTTCGGCGCCACGCACCAACTTAACAACAATGAAAAGAGTTTGCGCTGCGATGTAGGTCGCGGACGCAGTCACCATGGCATGTGTTAGCGGTGTGCCGCGTTGTTGGTGCCATGCCGCAATTGCCGAGCCAAGTAAAAAACCAAGGGCAGCACAGAGAGCCAAGAAAATAGCGAGGCCGCTGTTGTCAGAAAAGATGCGCGCCGCAATAGAAAATGGCACCGCAAAAACAAGAGCCACGGATGCGCCAGAGCGAATTGCTAAACGATCCCAGCGTGATGAAGAACCGGGTTGGGTGTTCATGGCCAATTGAGGGCAGTCAAATAGTCGGGAATCGGCAATCCCATTTTGCCTGGGTTCAAGATGCCCCGTGGATCAAGGGAGTTCTTCATCGCAATCAGCACGGCGAATGATGACCCCATCGTTTCACGGACGAATCGCGCTCGGTTCAGACCGACACCATGGTGGTGGCTGAGGTTTCCACCGTGAGCGAGAACGCTGCGTGCGCCAGCATCCCACATCGCAAGGTAGGTGGACTCCACCTCGCCGGGGGGCGAAGTGGCAGCAAAAGTAAAATACAAACACGCGCCATCGATATAACTGTGCGATAAATGACAGGTTGCTGAGCGGGCGTGTGGCACGGCCAACATGGCTTGTCGAGTTGCGTCAAAGATTGCCGGCAGAGCGGACCACGGTGCTGCAATTTCCATCGTGTCGACAACGAAACCTTTTTTGGTGAGCGCTTGCAGTGCACTGGTGTCGTTGCGATGATGCATCCATTTCTCCACCGCGTCAACATCGCGTGGTATGCAACCGATCGTTGCCAAGCATTCTTCTTCGACGATTGACATTGAGGCATTGACGGAAGCGACATCGCCCTCATCAAGTACTAGTAAGGCACAGATGACGCCATCGCCACCTTGACCGCGCTGACTTTCTGGCGCATCGTACAAACGCAGCACGGCAGGAGTGGCGCCACGTCGCATGATGCGGCGGCAGGCTTCGAGTCCATCTTCAAAGGTGGCAAAACCGAAAGCGGCTCGACGTTCCAAAGTCGCCACGGGATGACATTTCAGCCAGATGCGAGTGATGATTCCGAGTGTGCCTTCACTGCCAATGAAAAGTTGGTTGAGATCAGGTCCGCTTGCGGCCTTTGGTGAACCCCCCGTGCGCACAATCGTGCCGTCAGCGAGTACCACCTCGAGACCAATGACCATGTCCTCAATCTTGCCGTAGCGCGTTGAGTATTGACCGGCGCCGCGACACGCAACCCAACCACCGACCGTGGCAATATCAAAACTTTGTGGATAGTGACCCACTGTGAGTCCCATGGGCGCGAGATGTGCTTCAAGATCGGGTCCGAAGGTGCCCGGTAAAATCTCAACGGTGAGCGACTCGTCATCAACACTCACAACACCCTGCATCGCTGTGGTGTCCAGAACCACTCCGCCGTATAAAGGTATCGATGCTCCACAGACTCCACTTCGACCACCAGCAGCGGTGACGGGAATTCGCTCCTCATTGCAGTAGGACAACAGATGCGCAATCTGTTCAGTTGAGGTGGGCCGACAGACAGCGGCAGCTTGCGCGGGTACTTCGCCGGCAAGCCCCCAATGCATTGTCAGTGGCCACCAGTCACGACTTGCCTCGGCGGTGACGCTTGGGGAGGTATCAGTTGAACAAATCTGAGATAAGGCAGTGATATGTGACGCCTTCAAACCAATGACCGTATGCCCAAAATGACTTGCAACGTGACCGTCATCGGCCGTGACAAGATCAATGGGTGATGTGATGTGATGTTCAAAAAGTTTCTTATTCATAGGAGTTCCCCTCAGGAATAGAGATCACTTTGGGTGATGCTGCCGGCGACGATTTCATGCTCACAGATTTCGTTAAAGGCGACAATTTCACTTTCAATGCGCTCGGTAGTCCAGTTTGTATATGGTGCCACAATCTCGGCGACGGTTCGCGCAGCTTGTTGGGTGGCGTGACGATCAAACAACAATGCGCGTGTGCGACGCGACAAAATATCGTCCAGGGTTGTGGCCATTTCATAGGTCACGGCGAAAACTGCCTCTGCCATGACGTAGGGCAAACCTGGCACCATTGGCGCCGCCAATCGCGCATCAGAGTCCATCATCGCAGTGACCACCGACGCATCCGATCCAAAGCGATGAGCGAGATGGGCATCAAAACTTCCGGAAACCTGAGGTTCTTTGAACCCGCGGGCACCGTGCAGTTTGAGGTTTTTGGTCTGACACCGCTTGCTCTTGTGCTCCAACTTCAATGCACTCAAGACATCAAGAGCAGCGTCAACTGTGTCTTGAGCCATTTCGCGATACGTTGTGAGTTTTCCGCCAGTGACCGTGATGATGCCTGAATCTCCAGTAAAAACAAGGTGTCTGCGCGAGAGGTCAGCAGTGCGTGCTGCCTTGCCACCTTGGCCCGTTCCATCGGCGGCGTTGACTTGCTTGACAAGTGGTCGCAACCCTGCCCACACGCCAGTGACATCTTGCGTCGTGATACCAGTTGTCACACTGGCATTGAGAGCACGCAGGACATAGTCAATGTCATCTTTGGTGCACTGCGGATCATCAACTGGGCCCTGATAGTCGGTGTCGGTGGTTCCGACATAGGTATGGGTGAAAGTGCCGTCAGGTTTGGGTCCCCACGGGACAACAAACAAACTGCGCTTATCTTTGGGCACGGGAATGATCACAGCAATATCGTTGCGAACTTTCTCCCACGGCACAGTGACGTGCACGCCTTTGGCTGGCCGAATCGTGTCGGGGTCGATTCCATTTTCAAGAGTCCGTACAGCGTCGGTCCACACCCCGGCGGCGTTAATCACAACATGGGCCTGCACATCAATTGATTCACCATCGCAAAGAACCGTGACACCATTGGCTTTTGAGTCCGACGAGCGCAAAATGTTGGTGACTGCACAACGGTTGATGATGACCGCGCCCTGATCGGCGGCAGTACGCGCTAGTGCCAGACATAACCGAGCGTCATCGGCTTGAGCGTCGTAATAGATGTACGCCGATGCCAACCGTTGACTCGGCATAGTCGGCATATGAGATAGAGCATTTTTCTTGCGTAGTCGTCGGTGGATGCGACCAATTCGTGCACCACCCGTGATGTCGTACATCCA
>CAMAYS010000163.1:0-4443 GCA_945862545.1 Bifidobacterium breve
TTGCGACTCGTAGCTTTTAGTCGAGGTGTCCGCGATGTCGAGCACCTTGTCGCCGTCATCATCAGCATCAAGAGCATTGATGATTCCATCCGAATCGCAGTCAGTACCAAGGGTTTGGTCGGCTGTCCCGCAAGCAGCAGCGAGAGGCAAGACGGAAAATAGAGCTGCTCTTGATCTTTTGACTAGCCCGCGTGTTCCGGCACCCGCAGGTTTGAACTTCGTATTTCCGGTGAGTACCTTGCCAAATTTAGCGGCACCCAAGGTGAGACTACTTTGGCCATAACCAGTCATCAATGTTATATTTTTTATGTCAAGGGTTTTGCTGGGGTCGGCGATCACGTTGACGGAGTATTTGTTGGTTGAGGTTTGGAAACTCACTGGGCCGAGATACTTGCCGCCAAGACCGATGAGGTGTACGGAGTAGGCGTATTTACCAGCGCTGTTTTTAAAGCTGGCCGGAAGGGCGATGGTTTTTGTGCCACTTAAGTCAGCGGTGGTGATCTTTTTGCGGACTGCAGTTTTGGGTCCGACAATGAGAACTTCCTTCACCGACGACTTAGACTTATTGGTGCCAGTAATTCTCATTTTCACCTGGGTGGGTGCAACTGCTGAGGCGGACAAGACCGGCAAGGCAAGAAATGATGCCAAGAAGCCGAGGAGTAAAAGTGCACGCGTGGTCTTCTTTGACATTTTTCGCTCAGTTTCTACTATGTGTGGATCCGCTCATAAAGGTAATGGGGGGGCATTTCAATGTCAAGGGAACCTCCCTCAAACGAGTTATGGTAGGTATCAGTAGGTAAGCCTTCGAACAAAAAGGATTGGTCATGGCCAACAAAGAGCAAAAAGCAAAGCCCAGTGGTAAGCGTGAAGCACAATTAACCCTCAAAGAGAAGCGTGCTAAGAAAGCCGAGAAGAAGAAGAGCTGATTAGGCCCTCGTAGTTCGGCTGAAACGTCGTCGGCCGCGCTGGAATGCGCCAGCAATGCCCTCGGGGTTTTGTACGGCGGTAATCACTAATCCGGCCGCTCCCACTAATACTTGCCAGCGACCAAAGTCGACTCCGAGTGAAGCCCAGCCTTTGTTAAGCAGTTTGAAACCAATCCCATCTGCTGCCAAGAATCCGGCAATCAGGGCTCCGGTGACGCTGCTGATGCCGCCTAGATATGTAAAAGCCAACAATGTCAGTGACGCAAAGAAACTGAACGAAATATCTGAGATCGAACCAAATCGGTAAGCGATCATTGAACCCATCAGTCCGGCAATGAACGAACTGATTCCGAAGGCTAACAGTTTCGTCGAGGCCGTATTGATGGCGATGCCGGCCGCGGCTCGTTCGTTGGAGCGCACGGCCAACATTCTTCGGCCTGTTCCACTTCGACGCAGATTGGCAACCATGAGTGCAATGAGCGCCACAACAACGGTGACGAGAATGCCAAACACTGGTCGATAGGGATCATCTGCGCTGCGAAGTCCGAGATTGATTCCAAAAAGATGTGGATTCTGGACTTTTGCGCCGCCCGTTGAAACGTCACCGACAAACACGGAGTTTTTAAACAAGAACTCTTGGATGGCGATACTGCCAGCGAGCGTGACAATGGCCAAGTTGACCCCACGTACTCGTAAGGCGGGGATACCCACCAAGATTCCAAACCCAGTTGCTACTAATGCTGCGAGAACTGGGGCAATGGGAAAAGGGATTCCGACACGTTCGGTGATCCGTGAAAGTGTGAAGCCAGCGACCCCGGCGATTGCCATTTGCGCGAGTGAGATCTGACCCATGTATCCGGTGAGGACGACAAGTGACAGAGCGAGCCCACAAAAGATCACCGACGTCAATAATGCAAGCCCCCAGCCGTCGGGTAGAACGATGAAGAGAGCAGCCACAAATACGAGACCGAGGATTGCCGATTTCGGTTCGACGTTTCCAGAAAAAACTGTCGGCATCTTTCCGATGTCAAGCGCACCGCGTGTCGGAAGGCGTTTACCGACGACAATCATTGCTACGACGATTGCCACAAAGACCAAACCATCGCGCAGACCACTCTTAGGTAACCACGTGAGATCTTGTTGGAGGGGAGTGAGCATTGATTGGAACATGCCGATGGCAAGACCGGTGCCGATTGTCCAGCCGAAGGAAATGAAGCGACCAACGAGAGCGGCACCGAGAGCGGGGACTAACAGTTGAGTGAACAACATGGGGGACAACTGGAAGAGAGGTGCTGCTATGACACCGACGACTCCAGCGATCACAGATGAAATGATCCATGTCAGAAGTGCTAGTCGGTCTGGTGAAAAACCCAATAGAAGAGCGCCTTTTTCAGATTCTGAGGCAGCGCGGATGGCGAGTCCAGTGCGAGTGAATCGCGAGGCAAGCCACAGGATGATACCCAGAGTGATAGCAATACCAGTTAGCCATAGCGCATCAACAGCGAGCAGGATCTCATCTGAAATCTTGATCACGCCACTGGGAAGAACTTTGTCAAGATTGATCGGCGAACCGTTGAAGCGGACACCGATCATGCCCTGCAAAATCAGCAAGATGCCGACACTGGCGACAACTTTCGCCAAGACTGGTGCGGCGCGCAGAATGCGAAAGACGAAGAAATAACTGACGATTCCGAGAAGTGCCGCTGTGGCGAGTGTGAGGAGTAGCGATGAAATGACGGTCATCTGCACACCATCGCCAAAGGTAATATCGCGCCAAGGACCAGGAATCATGAGCGGATAGCGGGCATTGGCGCGCAGGTCGTAATAGACATATGCCGACCATGCGCTCAGACCGCCAAAGCCAAAGTTGACAAGCCCTGAACCGCGTGATGTGACCACTAAACCTGTGGCGATGATGGCGTAGGTTGCTCCCGCCCCGAGACCAGCGATGAGAGCAGCGAGATAAGCGGTCATCGTTTCCGAACTACAGGTCTAAGACATCGAGAGCGGAGACATTTTCGCCTCCGAAGGCTGGTTCAGCGCCATTCTCGGTATAGAGAGCAAATGGTATGGCAAAAGAGCAAACGGCCGACAGCGAAGGGACCGATCCACATTGCAATTCTGCATCCGAACCCCACAGGGTTCCCTTTCCTTGTCGGAACGAATCAGTGATTGCCGATCCAGTGACCGTCGGTCCGATATTTTTTGCGACTTTCCAAATGGAGAGTGTCTGAATCCAGCCGAGAGTGGTGAACCCGAATACATCAACATCCTCTGGTGCTTTATTGACAACCTTGCCTACGTATTGACGCATGAGATCTGTGTCGGCGCTTTCGACCCCACCTTGTGAGCCAGCGAAGTACCACCCCTGAGCAGCATCACCGACAGCGTTAATCACCGTGTCTGCGAGGCAGGCGGTGTTAGTGAATGCGGGGACCTCAACCTGTAACTCAACCCGAGCGCGCATCAGAGCCACGCAACCTGATTGTCCGTACATCGAGACAATGGCTTCAGGATTAGTGGCGGCGGCTTGCTGCATGAGCAAGCGATATCCAGCATCGGTTTCGGTTTCACCTCCCTTGATGACTACTGCGGTAGCACCGGCGAATGCCAAGGCCGGCTCAAGTGTTGCCAGAGCGGAGAGAGTTGCAGGTGAGTCATTAGCGATAATCGCAACTTTTTTTAATCCGAGATATTTCGGATTTGTAATCGCGTTAGCAGTGGAACCTTGAACCACGAGGTTGCCAGCGGTGATGTAGATGGCGTCGGCGGTGTAATCACTGGGAAGAATCGGCACGGCACCGATGACGGGAATGCCGGCAGCGCTGAACGTGCCGTAGTCAACGAAGATATCCAAACCAATCATTGCCAGGTCCACTTTTTTTGCCGCTAGGTCTTGGGCGCAGGCCTGCGAGGATTCGGGACTGCCAGCGGAAATACAGATTTCTAATTCAACGGGGCGTCCGGCGAAGCCGCCCAACTCTGCGTTGATGTAATTGGCAGCGGCTCGAAATGCATTCGTGAAATCAGGGAAGTCGGCAGCTGGAGAACCTTCCGTGTTGACAACGCCGATGACAAAGGGCTCGCCCGTTGGGGGAGGGATTGTGGGATCTTGGCTCGGGGTCGTGACATCGGTGGTCACAACGTTCTCGGTGGAATCAGGAATGCTTGACGTCGTCTTTGACTCGGTGCAGGCGATGGCTAAAAACCCACTCAGGACCACACCTAACACTGGCAACGTTTTACGGAACATTTTCATATTCATCTACCCCCCGAGATGAACCTTAGCGTCTCGCAGATGGGGCCTGAGAACCCCGTAAGCGGGGTCGTCTTGCGCCCAACGGCGTGCGCTTTGGGTAAATGGGACAGTCAGCGAAACTCTTGTTCGCGTAGGCTGTGAAGGTCGTTGTGAAAGCCACGTCGTGATCCCCCGAGAAAGCCGCCGCCATGCCCAAGGAAATTCGACAGTCAGACAAATTGGCAGATGTTCTGTACGACATTCGTGGACCAGTTCTTG
>CAMAYS010000164.1:0-4430 GCA_945862545.1 Bifidobacterium breve
ATCTATTCATCAGTGCCAATCATCCAAGACAATTCGTTTTTGATTATCGGTGAGCGCACCAACACCAACGGCTCACGGGCTTTTCGTGATGCGATGATTGCTGGCGATTGGGATAGTTGCTCCAAAATCGCCACCGAACAGATTCGCGAAGGAGCCCACGTCCTTGATGTGTGCGTTGACTATGTGGCTCGCGACGGCGCAGTCGACATGGATGAGATTGCTAGTCGCTTTGCCACTCAAGCCAGTGTGCCTCTAGTCCTTGACTCCACTGAACCCGAAGTCATGGAAGCTGGCTTGATGCACATCGGCGGGCGAGCAATTATCAACTCAGCCAACCTGGAAGATGGACAGGGACCCGGCAGCAGACTTGATCGCGTCTTTTCACTGGCACGCGAATACGGCAGTGCAGTGATCTGCCTTCTCATTG
Organism: Bifidobacterium breve; assembly: GCA_945862545.1. Taxonomy (GTDB): domain Bacteria; phylum Actinomycetota; class Acidimicrobiia; order Acidimicrobiales; family Ilumatobacteraceae; genus Casp-actino8. Next base: position 428 of record CAMAYS010000164.1, read on the forward strand.
ATGAAAAGGGTCAAGCACGCGATGTCGAATGGAAATTAGAAATCGCCCATCGTCTGCACCGCATCGCCGTCGATCACTATGGCTTGAAGGCCAGCGATCTCATCTTTGATGCTTTGACATTCCCACTCTCCACGGGTGAAGAAGAGTTGCGGCTCGACGGCAAAATCACCATTGAAGCGATCACCCGTATCAAAGCCGAAATCCCCGGCTGCTTTACAACTCTTGGAGTCTCCAATGTCAGTTTCGGGCTGAAACCCTCATCACGCCACGCCTTAAACAGCGTCTTTCTCAATGAGTGCGTGCGCGCTGGCTTAGATTCGGCAATTGTTCACGCCGGAAAGATCATGCCACTTGCGCGCATGCCCGAAGAGCACAAACAAGTCTGCTTAGACCTCATCTACGATCGACGCACCGCTAACTATGACCCGCTCAAAAAATTGCTCGAAATATTTGCCGACGTCAATGATGTGGCCGCAGTGCGCGAGGATCGCAGTGACTGGACGGTTGAACAGTTGCTCAAACAACGCATCATTGATGGTGATCGTGAAGGTCTCACGGCTGATCTCGATATCGCCATGGCTCAAGGACTCGCACCATTGACCATTGTCAACGACATTCTTCTTGAGGGCATGAAGGTAGTCGGCGAACTCTTTGGATCGGGCCAAATGCAATTGCCTTTCGTCCTGCAATCGGCCGAGACCATGAAAACAGCAGTCTCCTACCTCGAACCGTATATGGAAAAGACGGGTGCCAGTTCTGCTAAAGGTATTTTGGTTTTGGCGACCGTCAAGGGTGATGTGCACGACATAGGCAAAAACCTTGTGGACATCATTTGCACCAATAATGGCTACGAAGTTCATAACCTTGGCATCAAGATTCCGATATCTGAAATGTTGCAGAAGGTCAAAGAGGTCAAGGCCGATGCTCTCGGAATGAGCGGACTGCTCGTGAAAAGCACCCTGATCATGCGCGACAACTTGATCCAACTGAATGAATCAAAAATGTCAGAGGTGCCCGTGATTCTCGGTGGCGCTGCGTTGACACGTTCTTTTGTGGAAAAAGATTTGCGTGACATTTATGAAGGTCGCGTGTTTTATGGTCGTGATGCCTTTGAAGGTTTGCACACACTCGACAAATTGATGGCCATGAAGAAGTCCGGCATTGATGATCCTCTTCTTGGCCGTGTGCCAACCGGGCGAGTATTGCCTGCACGTAGTGGTACCACGGAAACAGTTGTCGTTGACCTTCCTCTGCGTTCTCCTGATATCGCTAGTGATAATGAAGTCTTCACGCCACCATTTCTCGGCTCAAAAATTGTCAAGGGCATCGGACTTGATGAAATTGCTCAATACGTCAATGAGACTGCCCTATATCGAAATCAATGGCAGTTCCGTCCAGAAATCGGTGAGACCGACGAGGACTTCAAGTCACGACTGCGGGCTACCTTTCGTCAAGAACTCGGTGCCGCTAAGGCTGCTGGTTTCCTGATTCCACAAGTGGTCTACGGCTATTACTGCGTCAATGCTCAAGGTGATGACCTCATCGTGTGGAGCGATGAGAGTCGTACCAGCGAATTAGCCCGCTTCACTTACCCACGACAAAGCACCGCTCCGTTTATGTGCATCGCTGACTTTTTCCGCACAGTTGAACACGGCCTTGATTATGCGGCTTTCCATATCGTCACCATGGGTGAAGCCGTCAGTGTTGAAGCCGCCCGCCTATTCGCCGCCAACGAGTATCAGCAATACATGATTATTCATGGTCTTGGAGTCGAGATGGCTGAGGCTTTGGCCGAACTGTGGCATAAGCGAATACGCCAAGAATGGGGCTTCGTCAGTGAGGATGGACCGTCCATCGGTGGCTTGTTCCGCCAGCAATATCGCGGCGGTCGTTATTCATGGGGTTACCCCGCATGTCCTGACCTAGAAGATAACGCGACAGTTGGTCGCTTACTTGAGGCTGGGCGTCTCGGCATTGAAGTCAATGAAGATACTGGCTGGCAATATCAACCAGAACAAACAACTTCGGCGATCATTTGCCACCATCCGCAATCAAAATATTTTGTCGCCCGCTAACAATTGAGACGACTAGGTTGCTAGACAAGAGCCATGAAATTACTTTTTCGAATTGCCACATCTCTACTTGTGACTGTCGTTGTCATCTATGCCGGAATTTTCTTGTGGACTAAAGTCCTTCACCCTGCCGAAGACAAACTCAATAGTGACGATCTCACGGCAGTCGTCACCGACACCTCGCCGCAGGCGACTGACCCAGCATTAGCGTCGGATGTCTCGGGTATCTGGAAAGCCACGACGAAGTCCACACTTGGCTATCGAGTCAAAGAAGTTCTCGGCGGCCTTGACGCTGAGGCAGTAGGACGCACCAACCAAGTCACCGGTGAACTAGTGATTGAAGCAAGTCGTGTCATGGCAGCAACCTTCAGCGTTGATGTCGGAACTATCACCAGCGATAGTTCCAAACGTGACAATCAGTTCACAGGAAATATCATGGATGTCAGCACCTATCCAACAGCTGATTTCGTGCTCACGACGCCCATTGATTTCGACTCCATCCCCCTGCCTGGTTTCCAACTCACAGCCACTGCCACGGGTGATCTGACACTTCATGGAGTCACACGCTCAGTCACTTTTGAGGTCACGACGGAATATGCCAGCAATGTCATCGGAGTTCTTGGTTCGATTGATATCACCTTTGCGGATTACGGCATTGCCAATCCATCGAATGCATTTGTCAGTACTGGCGACACTGGACTTCTCGAGTTCGTGCTGGCCTTCGAGCGTTAAGCCAACCTTCAGCGCTGTGGTTGACTTCGGTCCCAAGCATCGGAGAGGGCGGCGTAACGCCCCTTGAGTTCGACGAGTTCAGCATGTGTACCCAGTTCGACGAGTTCTCCGTGATCGATGACCCCAATCCGATCAGCACGACGAATCGTTGAGAGACGGTGCGCAACCACAATCACGGTCCGTCCAATCATCAAACTTTCAAGAGCATGCTCAACGACAGCCTCAGTCCCTGGATCAAGATTTGATGTGGCCTCATCGAGAACAAGAACCGCCGGGTTCACAAGGGCAGCGCGCGCCAAAGCAATCAGTTGCCGTTCGCCCGCCGATAATCGAGATCCTCGCTCACGAACATCGGTGTCAAGTCCCTCCGGGAATTCCGTAAAGCGTTCCAATGCACCGATGGAGACCAAGGCCTCCTCAACCTCGCTGTCACTGGCTGTTGATCGTGCAATACGGATGTTTTCGCGAATTGATCCAGAGAAACAAAATCCTTCTTGAGGAACCACGACGATCCTCCGTCGAAGGTCCGAATTAGATGCTTGGCGTAAATCAACGCCTCCGTACGACACCGTTCCTCTGTGACCATTGGACTCACTCGGGTCATACAACCGAGCCATCAATTTAGCCAACGTAGATTTACCCGCGCCCGTCGGACCAACCAGCGCCAAGCGCTCACCATCAGCCACAGAAATAGTGACATCCTTCAACACTGAGCGATCATTTCCGGCATAGGCGAAGGTCACATGATCAACCACCAGTGCTCCGCGCGTTGACAATTCTGTGGGGTGTGCCACTTCATCGACATCGGGCACAGCGTCAATGATCACAAACAACTTGTGCAGAGCGGCCGTTGACGATTGCACCGTGTTATACAACTGGCTCAACTGTTGAACAGGATCGAAGAGGTTGGCTAGAAGCAACACGAAAGCCGTAACTGTTCCAATCGTTGCTGTACCTTGATGAACCAAATAGCCACCGAAGCCGATGATTGCTCCCGTGGCAGCGATTCCAGCGAATTCGACAAGCCCGAAATACCAAGTACTAATTTTTACGCTGTACATGTGCGAGTCAAAAAGCGCACGATTGGAGAGGCGAAAACGCTTGGAACGATTCGCTTGCTGCCCGTAGGCCTGAATCACGCGCACGCCTGTGATTCCTTCTTGCAACGTTGACAAGTTGTTGCCCACATTTTCGCGCAC
>CAMAYS010000165.1:0-4403 GCA_945862545.1 Bifidobacterium breve
GAGAACTCGCAAGGATTGATTGTCAGAAGTAGTCATCAGATTGTTGGCACCTCAATATGGCGACCAAAAACGCCAGCCATAGTGTTCATCATTTCACCAACTGTGGCGTAGGCCTGCGATGCATCAACTAACGCTGGCATCAAGTTGACCTCTGGATCAACTGCATCTTTTGCCAAGCGATCAAGGGCATCAAGAACTGCGGATTCATTACGATCCTGCTTGACGCTCGCCAGTCGCTGCCGTTGCTTTTGTTCATCGGCATTAGTGATTCGCAGAGTTTCCATCTGGTCTTCCTCATTACCTTCCAGAAACTTACTGACACCAACGATGGTGCGCTCGCCACGATTGAAAGCTCGCTCAAGTTCGTAAGCACTATCAGCAATGCGTCCTTGGAACCAGTTTTCATCAATGCCAACGATGCAACCTTCAAGCATTGAACCGCCACCCATCTCGTCGATCTTGGCGAATATCTCTTCTGCCATTTGTTCCATCTGATCGGTCAGCGCTTCGACATAATACGAACCACCTAATGGGTCCGCTACATGAGTGACGTTTGTTTCATGGGCGATCACATGCTGCGTACGAAGAGCAATAAGCGCCGATAGTTCCGTAGGCAAGGCCAATGCCTCATCCATTGAGTTGGTGTGCAAGGACTGAGTGCCACCTAGAACACCAGCCAAAGCTTCAATCGCCGTGCGAACAATATTGACCTCAGGCTGTTGCGCAGTCAGTGAGACACCAGCGGTCTGTGTATGAAAGCGCAATTGCATGGAGCGATCGCTCTTGGCGCCGTAACGCTGGCTCAGCCAACGTGCCCAAATACGTCGGGCTGCGCGATATTTAGCAATCTCTTCAAAGAAGTCAATATGGGCATTGAAGAAGAATGACAAGCGCGGCGCGAATGCGTCCACGGGGAGTCCCGCCTGACGCGCGAGTTCGACATAAGCAAAACCATTTGCCAAAGTGAAGGCCAATTCTTCGGCGGCAGTCGAACCAGCCTCACGAATGTGATATCCAGAAATTGAAATCGAGTTCCAGCGTGGCATTTCAGCGGCGGTGAAAGCAACAGTGTCACGTACGAGGCGCATTGACTGTCGCGGAGGAAAGACAAACTCTTTCTGCGCTTGGTATTCCTTCAAAATGTCATTTTGCAATGTGCCGCCCAACTTCACACGGGGCACTCCAGCATTTTCTGCTTGGGCAACGAACATTGCTAGAAGGACAGCTGCTGGTGAATTAATCGTCATTGAAGTGGTGATGCCACCAAGATCAATATCGGCAAAGAGATCACGCATGTCAGCCAAAGTGTCAATCGCTACTCCACATCGACCGACTTCACCCAACGACATGGGATCATCAGAATCCAAACCCATCAATGTCGGCATGTCAAAAGCAGTTGACAGACCATCTCCACCAGATTTCAAAATATCCTTGAAGCGCTGGTTGGTATCGATCGCAGTTCCAAAGCCAGCGAAGAGTCGCATCGTCCACAATTTGGAGCGGTACATCGAGGCATACGGTCCGCGGGTGTACGGGTATACACCAGGAAATTCACCATCCTCTGGTCCATAAATGGGTTCCAGAGGGATGCCTGACATGGTCTGAAACTTGTCATTACGGATTGCAGAAGCATCGAAGGCCTCTTGCCACAGTTCGCGGGGGTTAGTCACGACTCTATTCTTACAACTCGGGACTGGAATCCCTCACTTCAGATGTCGCAACAGTGTCCCCAAAGTCCGATTTTCCAGTGACACGGTCCACTTGAGGCAGGGCACATTGGGCAGTCCCACCTGGCATCCGATCGCGGTTCTTGGCAACCCAACGGTAAACCACTGCTGACACTTGACGAATTCCAGGAAACATCAAAACGAATCCCAAGATTCGCCAGCCCGAGCCCGCAGACACAAGGAGACGGGAGATCGCGATATTCGCCGAACTGATCGCCCCTTGAGCATCAACCCACTGCACGGCCGTCTCACATTGTGCAGATGTCAAATTCAGTGCTGCCAAATCAAGACTTTGCCAGGATGCGATGCGCGGATGGCGGCGCATCCGACGTTCAATGAAACGAACACACCGCGTACAAAAAGCACAGTCACCGTCAAAAACCAAAAGAGGAAGTGCCTGATTCACACACTCAGTGTGGCACCGATTAAGCCCTATGGGCGATTCTTCAACCCAAGATTCAGACGAAGGTGCCGATCAACGGCTGGACAATTTTCAATGTCTGATCAAACCCACTTTCATTGGGCAGCCATCCGTTTCTATCAGGCCATACAAACTGCAGGACTTCGAAAGAACCACCCCGATGCCACTTAAGAGCAGTGTCAAAAAATTTAGCGTGACTATCCAAGTCAACGGGAGAGAAAATACAGCGCAAATCATTGTCCAAAAGTCCAGTCAGCGGAATGTTTCGTGGAATCTCCACTCCCCCAACAATCTGTTCAACTACTAGGTCAATCAATCCCTTAATCGCGATCGGTGCCAAACCGAAGACGATGATTTCAGGGAAGGCATGGCACTCGGGCATACCAATCGTGTACGAATATCGTGGCTGCGGAGGCACGGTGGTGGTGTCCGCTGGCACCGGCTCAAGGGCCCAGCCGTTCGTTTCAATCATCCACTCGATCTTTTCTGCGTGAGGGATCTTGAAGTTTGGAAGGTCAACGCTTTCAGTCACATAAATAGGGTGCCACATCTAGCCTCACGCAGGCGCACTCCCGCTACGGTTCTGTGTGATGTATCGCTTCCTTCTACGACCTAAGTGGATCGCTTTTCACCTGTTATGTCTCTTAGGTGTTGTCTTGATGGTCAACTTATCAATGTGGCAATTGGGTCGGTTGAGCGATCGTCGAGAGTTCAATAGTGAAGTCCGTGAACGCTCCTCCTTGGAAACCGTGAACATTTCGGAACTTGATCTTTCAGATCCCCCTGCCGTGCAGTGGCGTTCTGCTGGCGCAATCGGCACCTATGACCCCAGTGAGCAAGTTCTCATTCTTAATCGCAGTCAAAACGGTGTGGCTGGCCTCAACGTTGTCACTCCTCTGATACTTGACGATGGACGGGCCATTTTGGTCAACCGTGGATTCATCGCCCTCTCAGCGACTCCACCGTCAGCCCCATTGGGCACCGTGCGTGTCCTCGGAACAGTGCAAATATCAGATCAACGTACATCTGGCCAGGCAACCCAAGCCAGTGGCGAGCAGAGCGAGTTTTTCCGCCTAGATATCGCGCGTCTCGAAGAGCAGATCGATTACGAGTTACTACCCGTGGCGCTCGTAGCCAAAGCTTCCGAACCAAGCGAGGAGCCAACGATCGCTCCCATTAACCCTCCGGAACTTTCTCAGGGACCACACATGTCGTACGCCATCCAATGGCTGATTTTTTCAATTGCAGTCATTGTTGGCTGGGTTTTAGCGATTCGCAAATCACTTGCTAACCGCGCTCTAACAATGCAGTCGGGCCTCACGTAGACCAGACAGCCGTCGGAAAGTTCATGGAGTTCAGGCGGCGTCAAATGACCCGTCATACTCTTCGATTTTTCCCGTGGGGCCACACCAGCGGCACAGCACGGACTCTAAGTCGTCCTGCAATAACTGCTCATCTTCAATCTTTAACTCTCCACCGGTGGTGTAGTGGTAAAAAGAGGATGTTTTTGTGGTCCGCACGACATCAAAACGGGTCAAGTTTCCACACAAGGTGCACCGATAGCGAATAGTCATGCTCCGAGAGTACGACTCTGACACCTCTGTCACGTACTTCCTCGCCAGAATACTTGACATAGAACATTTGTTCGTGAACACTCAGATGGTGCAGAAAACTTTTGACGAAATCGGAATTCCTCTGAGCGATGTCACTTTTTGTGTCATCGACTTTGAAACAACCGGTGGTTCTGCCGAACTTGATCGCATCACCGAGATTGGCGCGGCCAAATACCGAGGTGGTGAGTGCATCGGAACGTTCCAGACTCTGGTGAATCCCGGTTGTGGCATACCTCCTTTCATCACCATCTTGACGGGGATCACCGAAGCAATGGTGATGCCCGCTCCACGTATTGAGGCTTTGCTCGGAACTCTGCGCGACTTCATTGGAGACAGTGTGATTGTGGCCCACAACGCCAGATTCGACCTTGGATTTTTGAACGCGGCGATGATTCGCGATGATCGCGATCCACTGACAAACAAAGTGATTGACACAGTGCCGTTGGCGCGTCGCCTTGTGCGCTCAGAAGTAAGAGATTGCAAACTTGGCACTCTGGCGGCCCATTTCCGCTTCCCTCATCAACCCAGTCACCGCGCCCTAGATGATGTCCTGGCCACAGGTGATCTTTTGCATTTATTGATTGAGCGCGCATCAGGATTTGGGGTGATGGGTCTTGATGATCTGATCGGATTACCAAAACT
>CAMAYS010000166.1:0-4321 GCA_945862545.1 Bifidobacterium breve
TTGTCACCACGACCGACCCAACGAGACGCTGCAAGAGCGGCTGACTCAGTAACTCGGACTAATTCCATTGCGAGGTTGCGCGAAGGTTGCTCAGGCATGAATCCAACGGTACTCCCTCAGCCACGGTCAAGCCCCTACTCTCGGAGTATGACCCCCACCACGCAACTCGCTGCCGCAGATTGCCTCGCAGGTCGCGATATCACCGAACCCCGTCTTGGGCCTGACGGATCGATGATCGGGGTAATTATCAATGTTCCAGAGGGTGCTTTTTTGCACGTTCTCACACTCCCCGAGAACGTCGCCAGGCAGGTTTCGACTTTGGCATTACGTTCCGGTCGCAGTCTCGGTGGCGGATGCTTTGATTGGCTCCCAGATTCGTCTGGGGTAGTAGCTGTGGCCAAGTCGGGTGCCTTATGGGTCATCCCGCTACACGGTGAGCCCCGCCTTTTGGTGACACCCACACCCGAGCAGTCGTTGTTCGCTCCGATCGTGTCACCGCTTGGCGACGAGGTGGCGTATGTGGTCAATCAGAGCGAGATCCATACCGTCGAGATTTCTACTGGTGCGACTAGACGCATTGATCGTGGGGAGCACGATTTTGTCAATGATCCCGCGTGGTGGAATGGGCAATGCATCTGGCAGGCATGGAACGTGCCACATATGGCCTGGGATGAAAGCTTGCTCGTGTCCGCAGAGGGAGTGATCGCCGGGGGAAAAAATGTTCAACATCAACAACCCGCAACTGATCGCTCGGGCACGAATCTTGGCTGGCTTGATGATCGCTCGGGATGGCTGAACGTTGTCACACATGACGGCGAACGAATTGCCGAAGATTTTGAACATGGTGGACCAACGTGGGGTGAGCGCCAACGAAGTTGGTGCTTTGACTCAACGGGTGAACGCATCGCCTTCGTACGAAATGAAGGCGGCTTCGGGAGGCTGTGCGTTGTGCACAGAGCAACTGGGGTAGTGAGCGAAAAAGCCAAGGCGATTCACGGTCAGTTGTCGTGGGTCGGCGAAAATCTTGTAGCTATTCGTACGGGCGGTAAAACACCCACACAAGTTGTTGTCTACGATACTTCTCAAGACACATGGACGCGAAAAACGTTGCTCATTGGACCATCTTTTGATTGGGACGATCATCCTTCGCTCGTCGAACCGTCTCTACTTGAAGTGACTGCGCGTGATGGGGCCACCTTGCATGCTCGTCTGTATTCAGCGCCACAACCCACAGGTCGTCTGGTGTGCATGATTCACGGTGGTCCGACAGATCAATGGCCCGTCAGTTTTATGCCGCGTGTGAGTTACTGGATTGATCGCGGTTATGACGTCTTGGTGCCCGACCATCGTGGAAGCACGGGGCATGGACGCGCATTCACTCAAGCGTTGCGCGGTCGCTGGGGCGAACTTGATGGCGATGATGTGTGCGACATTCTGCGTTCATTACAGAGACCCAAAAATATGATTGCCGTACTCGGGTCATCGGCGGGTGGGCTGACCGCTCTTGCAGTCGCTGTTCGTGAGAGTGACCTTGTCGGCTGCGTCAGAGTTTGTTTCCCAGTGTGTGACATCGCCGCCCTTGATGCTTCAACGCATCGTTACGAGGCTCATTACAACCGCAGTCTGGTGGGCGATGCGCTGCAAACAGTTCACCTCTCGACGCAACGATCTCCCATTCATCAAGCACATGCGCTCGCCCAGGTCCCGATCTTGATCATTCACGGTGATTGCGACCCAGTTGTTCCCATTGATCAAAGTCGAGCACTAGTCGTGGCAGTTACTGCTGCGGGGGGAGACATTGAACTGGTTGAGTTCATCGGTGAAGGACATGGGTTCCGCAATCCCGAGAACAACCATGACGAGTATCAACGTACTGAAGCCTTTCTCGAGAAGTATCTGTCGTGATTGAGAGATAGCGTTCACCGTGTGACCGACTGGAATCCTCTTGACCCCGATTATGAAAATGTGTTTTACGATCTTTCCTCGTGGACAATTGATCATCAATCCGAGATGACTGCTGCATTAGCGCAGGCCGATATTCCCCATGCTTGGGTTGAAACAGAACTTGTCGTTCCTGCCGAGTTTGAAGACAAACTTGACTCAATCTTTGATCGCCTTGAAAAAGAACTCGGCATTGGTTCAACTGCTGTCGTAGGTGGCGTGGCCGAAGAAGACGACGTCACCGAATACGAACTTGATGAGTACACAGTTGATGAACGCCGTGATCTGACGGAGATGTTGATGACTGCACGTATCACTCATCGCTGGCTGGGTTCAACCTTGATTGTTCCGACTCCTGCCGAAGCACTTGTGGATGCACTCCTTGATGAACTTGAAGGCGACGATGTGATTTTCGACCATATTGACGTGGGCTCCGAATCAGACGAGTGATAGTTCGTGTTGCTCGCTGAAATTGAAATTTGGCATACTCGTCCGCTGACACCGACCCGTCGCGTTTCTCTTGGGCATTTAGTACTTCCATGTGATCCCACACCCGGTTTCGGTGGTCTGCTGTTAGGCGCCGTCGTGGCTCGTCATGTTGTCGACATTGATGAGGAACTGATTGCTGACACTCATCGTTTGATTACACAAATTCAGCGCGGTGAACATATCCCTCAACCTCGTTTGCGCCACCGTTTCCAAGTTGACCGTCATGGCATGGCGCGCAGTCTGCATCGTCTCATCGGCGAAGGCGACGATTTCAACTTTGAGTTTGATTCGCAGGGAAGCCCAATGCATCAGGTTCTAGGTGCGATCTACGCCTTGGAGCGTTTGGATATCCCAACCCGAAAAACTCTCGCTCCGATTTTGGGCAAGGCGATGAATTGGCGAGGGCCTTTGGGTACCGACTTTGTTGCGCACCTAGTGGGATCCAAGCCCACATCGTTGATGTCCATCGGCGATCCACGGGCATGGGCCCTCGAAATTCTCGGCTTCCCACCAGGAACAATCAAACCATCGTCAAGTGAAGTGAAGGCAAAATATCGCGCGCTCTTGCGTGAGGCTCACCCTGATCATGGTGGGGATGAGGTCAAGGCCAGCACATCGATCGGTGATCTCGGAGAAGCGCGCAAGATTTTATTGCGTTGAGATCTTTTCAGGACTGGATCTCTGGTTGATCAAATCCAGCGTGGTCCTCGGGATTGAGTTCTTCAAGTTCGCGGTGAGCAGTTTCTGGATACGTCAGCAGAACGATCAGTGCCACGATCACCGGGCCGATGACGAGTGCCAACATGATCGGTCCGTAATGCGTCCCACCATCGACAAGCCACCCTGTCAACAACAGCGAGAGGCTTCCACCAATCAGAGCGCTAGCGAGAATCAGAAATGCTGCGCGACCGCGATTACCCGTGGGGAATAGTTCGGTTCGATATACGGCTAACGGTGGATAAGCCGTGGCGGCAATAATCCCACCGAAAATGGCAGCAGCCCACATCCATCCACCTGAGACCCAAAAAGATAGAGCAATCAGCAGTCCGCCGATTGGAGCACAGACGGCAGCCAAGAGTCGACGCCCGCGTTGATCAGCGATGCGCGCTCCGATGATCAGACCGATGACCGCAGGGGTCGCCGTTGACAAAGAGAAAATAGCCACCATGCCCGCAGAAAATCCGCGTTCATCTTTGAGGAATGAGTTCTGAAAAAATGAAGCAGGGGAGAGCAACATATTTCCGAAGAATGCCACAGCCATCTGAATCGCCAGTCGTTTGCGACGCAACGGAGGTATCGCAACAGCCTGTGTATCGCGTTGATGGAACTCGAAGCGGCGTGTTTCAGGGAGACGACGAGTGAGATCAAAAGCCACCACCAACCACACCAATGTGATCACGTAAATCAGTCGCCACCCATTGTCTGCAAGATCGGCAAGAGGTAATGCCATAACCGCCACGCCGGCACCCATGCCATTGGCCATGGCCAAAACACTGATTGCGTACGCCCGTGAACTGCGTGGCATTTCCTCGGTGGCAATCACCGCCACTAAAAGATCAAGGGCTAATCCCAGAGGTCGCCCCATCGTTTGTGTCGCTACGAGTAATTGAAAGTTTGGTGCGATGGCACCGAGTGAAGCGATGATTGGTGCTGCCCAGGCCAGACAAATCACGACACGCCTGCGCCCGATTCGGTCCGCAAGTAAGGCAGCTGGCAAGCCCAACACAATGCCGACACGAACGACGGTGCCGGCTATCCCGCGACCCCAATCTCCGACACCAAGATCATCGCCAGCAAAGGCCACAGTCTGCGTGAAGAGAGTATTGACGAAGGCGCTGAGGAGGGATGCTGCAGCGAGGAGACCCAACACATGAATTTGTCGCGGGGTCAG
>CAMAYS010000167.1:0-4285 GCA_945862545.1 Bifidobacterium breve
CCCTGAGAACGCACAGCCTGTTCAGTGAAGGTCCCAAAAGGTCCAAGAAACGCCACCCGCAAAGATCGCTCAGTTGGGTGCTGGGATGGAGTGGAAGTGTTCACAATCGCCAAGGCTAGAGGCACGGTCGCCAAGTGGCAGGATGATTATGTGGATGTTGAAACCTTGCGCCAATTAATGGACGGAGTTTCTGCAGGTACGGTCTCGCCAGATGAGGCCGTCGAACGCCTCAAAAGACTGCCTTTCAGCGATGTCGGCGATGCCTTGGTGGATCACCACCGACATCTCCGGCAAGGCACCCCCGAGGCCGTCTACGGACCAGGTAAAACCCCTGAGCAATGCGTTTTGATCGTTGCTGAGTTATTGGCTCACGGCACTGGGCCCATCCTCGTGACGCGTACCAACCAAGATCAATGTCTCGCCCTGACGACTGCTTTCGGGCCCGCTGAGATGGCCAACGGTTCCATGCTGTGGCGCGCTGCAACACCTTGGTACGAAGGACGGGCTCTTGTAATTTCCGCGGGCACCGCAGATGTACCCGTGGTGGATGAGTGCCTCTTGGCTTTACGCGCCCACGGCATTATTGGCGCCCGCATCACCGATGTCGGTGTAGCGGGGTTGCATCGCTTGCTGGATCGCCTTGATGACATCATGGCCGCAGATGTCATCGTCGTAGTCGCTGGCATGGAAGGCGCCTTAGCCAGCGTCATCGGCGGACTCAGCGGCAAACCTGTGATCGCCGTACCCACCAATGTCGGTTACGGCTCGGGTCTTGAGGGGGTCACGGCACTTTTGGCAATGCATGCCACCTGTGCCAATGGCGTCACCGTGGTCGGTATTGATAATGGTTATGGAGCTGCATGCGCGGTATCGCGTATCCTTCGTAGTCTCCAACCGAAAGAGAAATCATGAGTCGCGTTGCTTGGTTTAATTGCACTGCTGGAACAGCAGGAGATATGACCCTGGCTGCGCTCATTGATGCAGGTGCAGATTCTTTCGCCGTCGGAGCGATTCTTGGTGGCTTAAAGATTGACGATTACGCTCTCACGTTTGAGCGCACTCAACGCTCTGGTGTCAGCGCGACTCGCGGCATTGTTGCCGTGCACGATCATCAGGCCGAAGATCAACATCACCACCGCTCGTGGAGCAATATTTCTCAATTGCTACAGAATTCTGAATTACCAGATCGTGTTCGCGCCCGAGCGCTCACAGTGTTTCACGTCTTAGCCGAAGTTGAAGCCAAAATTCATAATGTCAGTATTGACGACATCGAATTTCACGAAGTTGGAAGTGTGGATGCGATCATTGACATTGTTGGCGTGTGTGCCGCTCTCGAAGTTCTCAATATTGAAGAAATATTTTGCAGCAATATTGCCGTTGGCCATGGACACATCAACACCGCACATGGTGTGCTTCCCAACCCTGCACCAGCGGTGACTGCTTTATGTGCCCTGCGCAATGTCACCATGGTGGGACTTGATGACCATCGTGAACTTGCCACACCTACAGGGGTCGCTTTAATGGTCGCCCTCGCCGAATCATTTGGCGCAATGCCTTCAATGGGCATACACGCTGTTGGTTACGGTGCCGGTACCGCTGATATCTCAGGGCGAGCCAATGTCGTGCAAGTCATCATCGGTGACGCAACAGAGACATCCGTGCTGTCGGGGACTGGGCAAACGGTGCAACTACTTGAAGCGAATGTTGACGATGTCACCGGCGAAGTTGTCGCTCATACCATCGCCTCACTACTCAGCGCCGGAGCGCATGATGCCTGGGCTTCCCCGATTGTGATGAAAAAAGGTCGCCCTGCTTTTACGGTTCACGCCCTATGCGATCCATCTCTCATAGAAAAAATCGCCGCAGTTCTTGTTCGTGAGACAGGCACACTCGGATTACGCGGCACAACCTTGCAACGCTGGCCGCAAACGCGAACTGAAAAAACAGTCACTATTGATGGCTACGACATTCGGGTCAAGATCAGTGGCGATCGGGTCAAGGTTGAGTACGACGATGCACTGCTGGCGGCCACTGCTCTCAATATCCCTCTGCGTGAAGTTTTACTGCGGGCTGAACAATCAGCGCAGTAAATTAGTCGGCTAGAGCGTCACTCACGATTTGCGTGAGGGCGGGGATTTCCACTTCACCTGAGACGCGAGCCTTGACTGTGCCATCGGCTCCGACAATCACAAAAAATGGGAAACCCGAAACACCGTATGCCTCGGCCGCCTCTCTAGATGATGAGTCCGCCAGAATCGGCCAGGTCCAACCTTTCTCGACGACCCATTGCGAGGGCGGGTAATTCGGCCGATCACTAGCAACTGCCGTACTCACACCGACGACCTGCAGTTCACTCGGAACAGCACCCGATGCTTGCCACTCAATGAGACGCGGAACTTCGCGATTGCAATGTGGGCACCAGTGAGCCAAGAACACAATCATGTATGCCTGACCGTCACCAGGAGTCACCGATACACCTGATCCGTCAAAGGTCGCACCATTCAATGTCGGAGCCACTTGACCCAACATCGGATCAATCGCCTCATCACCTAATGACTCAAGCGCGGTGCCCTCAATAACAACGGGTTGATTTTCCTGCGTGAGCACATCACCACCTGGTAGCGAATTAGTTGTGCCACTACCTTCATCGCCGCCTACAACAACAGCCACGAGTAGCGCTGTGGCAATTGCGGCCACTATCGCCAGTACAACCCACTTGCCGTTACTTGGTTGAGATTTCTGAGCCATCTGTGGCCTGCCTTTCAAGATCGTCATGAGGAGTACCTATAAATAAGAGTGCCACGATGGCAATGAATCCGCACAAAGCCATAAAGGCAAGTGTCACAAAACCCATGCGCCGAAACCAGACGTCGGTACAAGATGGCCCAATGCCACAAGCCCCATCACCTAAAGATGGCTTCCACTCAATCAGATAGTGGTAGCCAGACAAACACACACCCGCAATCAGTAAGGGCAAGGCGTACCAACGCACATTGCGGTCTTTACGAATCGCCGCGATCAACAAAATGCCTGCCAAGGGATACATGCAAATGCGTTGAAACCAGCACAGGCGACAGGGCGCATAGTTCGCAACCTCGCTGAAATATAGGCTTCCCGCAGTAGCGACCGCCGCTACCAACCACGCTAGCCAAAGTGATAGGCGGCGAATCTCGTTCACCAACGTCGTTGTGGGGGCGAGATAACCACCGACAAGGGCAAAACCCAAGCCGCCCACAAGGGCGACCAAGGCCAATAACGACGTAAAAAGTTCAACCGTTTCTACACTCACCATTGTCAGTATGCCTGCGCCAAGCGCGAGAATGAAAACCTTGAATGAGTTAAATCCCCAAGTTCCCACAATTGAGTCACAAGCCGACACAACAGTCGTTATTTCTGCTGATGAATTCCAGCAACTGTCAACACTGGGAAATGTGATCATCGCCGATGTTCGGTGGTATCTCGATGGGCGCGACGCCCGCAAGATGTACACCGACGGGCATATTCCTGGTGCCATCTTTGTTGATCTTGAAAAAGATCTAGTGAACTCCGATCGCGCAGATGCCACTGACGGTCGTCATCCATTCCCATCACCATCAGCCTTCGCCGGCGCGATGTCGCGTCTCGGAATCAGTAACACCTCACGGGTTATTGCCTACGACGACACAGGGGGCATGACCGCCGCTCGATTCGTTGTGATGTTGCGCATGCTGGGTTGCCAAGCCTCATTGCTTGACGGGGGAATCGCTGCGTGGCAAACACATTCACATGAACCATTAGCCACGGGAAAACCAATGTCGGTAAAAGCCGGAACTTTTACGGCGACTCCGTGGCCCGTCAATCAACTCGCCAGTAAACAAGAAGTTGAAGAGATTCTGACCCGTACTGCAACTTCGTCCCGACCAGTCATACTTGACGCGCGCAGTCCTGACCGCTTCGCTGGCAACGTTAATGAAGCCACGGCCAAACTTGATCCGCGCCCTGGTCACATCCAAGGTGCATTCAATGCCCCTTGGAATAGTCTCCTTGACTCGCAAACCGGCATTCTGAAAAATGTGGATGAACTGCGCGTCCACTACGAATCATTATGTGTTGACGTTGCCGACGATGTCATTGCCTATTGCGGCAGTGGAATCTCTGCTTGTCTCAATATCGTGGCCCTCGAACATGCCGGATTCGGCCATGCACGACTTTTTGTCGCTTCCTGGTCGGGTTGGGCCTCTGACCCGCAGGCACCCGTTGAAGTTGGCAGCGCAACTCCCGACCGTGACGCTTTCATCAAGCACAC
>CAMAYS010000168.1:0-4218 GCA_945862545.1 Bifidobacterium breve
GTGACGGTCAATTCAAAATGAATGCGATGATCGGTCACTTCTATGTGATGGAGCACGCTGCCTTGGAAGGGCCAATGAATTCCAAAATCAGTTTCTAACGTTATTGACGAAGATGTTTGCTGGCTAATATCCCAGGTTTGGTCAAAGACCGTACCGTGAATGGAATGAGGCTGATGGTTGAGACGGAGTTGGTGGGTCGCGTTGTTGAAGTGAAGTTTTCCGTGGCGTAGGCGACCAGCAAAAGGAACCATTGGATAGCAACCCCACGAGAGCGGATCGTCATCGTTGCCTCCTGTGAGCAAGATGTGCTGTTCGTCGATGACAAGAGAGCCGAGTCGCGATCCGAACTCGGGGAATACCTTGGCGATGATTCGGTGATTAGGTGACGTCAGCGTAATCACGCCGTCAGTATCGCAGTAACCCGAGTGAATTGTCAGGGATACCTATTTTTGTGGCACGATCAGAGTGTGCGGGCAATGATCCAAAGAGTACTGGAAGCGTCGGTTGACTCGACCGTTGACAATGTGACATCTCGGGTCGGGCAGATTTCGCAGGGGCTAGTGGTGCTTGTAGGTGTCACCCATTCAGATAGTGCGGCGACCGCAATGAAACTTGCCGACAAGATTTGGAATCTGCGGATTATGAATGATGCTGACGGAATCATGAATCTTTCAGTTGCTGACACAACTAAAAATATTTTGGTGGTCAGTCAATTCACTTTGTACGGCGATGCCAGTGGTGGTCGGCGACCGAGTTGGATTGCAGCGGCTAGACCTGAGATGGCTGAGCCACTCGTGACTCAACTTGTTGAAGAACTTGCACTTTTGGGGGCACATGTACAAACAGGGCGCTTTCGCACGGAGATGTTGGTGTCATTAGTTAATGACGGTCCAGTCACTTTGATGGTCGAAATCTAGACCGACTGATTAATCCAAAGAGAAAAACCAAGATCACAAGGGCGACCCACGGCTTATCACCCAGTGCCACATAGATGGTTTGGCCTGTGCGGATATCCACATCGGCATCAATGACTGCTTGCTCACTAATAGATGTTCGTTGATAGACCTTGCCTGATGGATCAATGAAGGCACTAAATCCAGTAGGGGAAACTTGTACCACCCAACGTCCAGTCTCAATTGCCCGTAGACGCGATGAGGCGATCTGTTGAGATTGCAAAACTGTCCATGTGTAACTCGAGCCATTGGTTGGGTTAATGATTAACCCCGCACCCTCCTTGATTCCTTCACGGGCCCGCCCAGCAAAGAAAACTTCCCAAGAGATAACGACAGAAATCCGCTCACTGCCCGTCGCGTTCGGCACATCAAGATAGGCGGGCCCAGTGCCAGCGAGTGCATCACGCGGGACTTGATCGACGGGTGCACCGAGGCTGGCGAGGAAGGACCTCATGGGCATGTATTCGCCAAACGGCACACGCCGCACCTTGTCGTATCGATCAACAACTTGACCGTCGGTGGTCACGATCACTTGGGCATTGGTGAAATGTTGCTGATTCACATCTTCGGTGATTCCGACGGAGAAAGGGGAGTTCAAACGTGAGGCCTGAGCGGTGACCTCTCGAAGTTCAGTACTGCTTTCAAAGTCCAAGACATCAATGACATTCTCTGGCCAAACGACAAGATCAATGGGGTTATTGGCATCAGCCTCAATTGAACGAGATGCTTGGAGATGACGCTCGACGACCTCTCGGGGATCGGAGTTGATGGCCCGTGTTCCCTGGGGTCCTCCACCTTGAATGGCAACTATGTGAAGCGATTTCCCTGTGTTGGAACCGTGAGGTGCAAAATAACTCACCACTAACACCATCAGGCAGATTGCCTTGAGCGTTGTGCGATGAGCAGAATGAATGTGTAGATCACGCGGACGGCGCGCCAGTAACGCACCGATCTGCCATGTCAGCCAAGACACTAAAATGACTCCGCCTACGCTTGCGGTGCGGTGCAGTGGCCCACTCACTTGCGAAATTCCTAAGGTCGCAAGTGGCACCCCACCGAAGGGAAAACACATTCGAAAGATTTCGATCAGAATATGTGTCGCTGGGGACAAGAACAAAAACGACTTGTTATTGCGATCGCGCGCGACAACAAGTGATGCGAGACCATGAAGAGAGGCATAGAGCGCAACGGCAACGATGTATCCAGGTGGCGTTAAAAACCACATCCACGATAAGGCGGGAAGAAACCAACCGATGCCAAAGATGAATCCAACAGTGAATCGTTGGCGAGCAGTGTTAGCAAGAACTTCTTGGGATGTAAAAAATGCAATGCCGATAAAAGCCAGGGGCCACCAACCCCACGGTGGCATAGATGCAGCGACGAGCACACCAGAGATGAAAGTGCCAACAAGGCGTCGTCTCACAACAATTCCTGACGGGCATAATCGGCAAAGACGACGAGTCGTTGCTTTGTCGAACCCACTGGATGACATGCGAATAAGGTCAAGGTCACAGCAGTAGTTTGGTCAATGATCCAGATATCGGAAGGCTCAACGATCGTTGTTTGCCTGACGGTGTAGATGTATGTTCCCTCGGACGTCGTGGTTTGGATCTCGTCGCCTGGTTTGAGAAGGTCAAGGTAACGAAACGGTTTGAGGTTGCTGACACGATGACCAGCGAGAACCACATTGCCCACGTGTCCAGGTAGCGCAGTGCCTGGCCAATAGCCGACACCTTTGTCAAGTGTGGGCATCGAAACACCACGGTAAATGGTTTGGCGCAACATCAAAGATGGGATGATCAATTCACCGATGATGACCTCTGGCTCAACCACTCCCTCAGCCGGCAGGGCCTCAGGAATAGGTAGTAATTCATTGGGCGCCAGGGTTGGTGGTCCGGCGTACAGAGTTGTTGGGGGCGCAGGGACACTTGTTGGAATTGCAACTACATCTGGGTTTTTAACAAGGGTGGTCAATGGAGGACTACTCGTACTCGCGCAACCAGTCAAGAAAACAGACGCTGACACCGCACTCGGCAAAATGAAAAAAGCGAAAAAACGACGGTGCACGGTATTTAGTCTCTCAGATGGGCAAGGAACTCGACGACGTTCGTGGCGCTGTTCTCGCCTTGTGCCACGCAAGCAGGAATACCAATTCCGCGCATGCTTGCACCGGCGATGAAAACGCCAGGCGAACTTTGGGCCAGTGATCGCTCAATTTTTTCTATATGTGCAAGATGACCTGGACGGTATTGTGGAAATGCATCTGGCCAGCGCGTGACCCGAGAAATATCGGCAGTGATAGCAGTTTGCGTGTGGCGACTCACCTCGTCAATCACTTGAGTGACCAGACGTTCATCTTCCCACTCGTGGATGAGATCATGGGTTGTGACCCCATCGCGACCCAGAGAAACGCGCAAAATCATTGAGCCATCGTTGGGTTGCCAATGTGCCCATTTATTGGATCCAAAGGAAACTGCGGTGACTCGGTCTTGATCGGGTTTAGCAACTAAATACCCACTCAATCCACGAAAGGAGGCAATTTCTGTTTCTTGTGTTTTCACTGTCACCATCACGACCGAGGCATGATCTGTCGTCGCCAAAGATGCAGACACCTGCTCGTCGAGGTCGCTGAGCAACGTTGCAGAGGCGCGTGCAGGAGATGTCACAATGATTGAATCAGCGATGATCTCTGGATTTGTTTGGCTATCACTGACAATCAGGTACGCCTTGTGGCGACGACTCACTTTTTCAACGTTGGTGTCGGTCGCAATAGTTCCACCCATCGAACAGATGGCTTGTTGTAGAGCACGCGTGAGCATTGTCAAACCACCGCGAGGCGTTTCGAAGATTGGCGTTTGTAGCGCAGGTGCCGATTTCTTGCGTTTGCGCGCCGTGATGAGAGCGCTTCTTCCCACTGCGAGGTCGGCTAACTGCGGGACCATTGCCAGACTGAAGTTTTGAGTATCTGCTGCGTAAATACTGCCGACCAAGGGATCAACAAGGAACTGTTGTACTTCTTTGCCAAATCGCTGGCGGATAAAAGTGCCAACACAATCGTCGTGAGATCCACTTGAAGGCAAGATCGGCTCCATGGCGGCGCGAATTTTTCCACGCCGGGAAATGAGATCACTTTTGGATAGCGAGTTGATGCCAGTCGGGACCCCGAGCATGAGCCCTTCGGGTATCCGGTGCAGTTTTTTACGCATCACTGCTGCATGGCCGGTCGTTGGATTCGTCATCTCTGATCCGAGTCCCAACTCGCGAG
>CAMAYS010000169.1:0-4189 GCA_945862545.1 Bifidobacterium breve
CGCCCTTGGCTGCGGTGTAGGCGATAACGGTGGCCTCATTAGCGCCATTACCGAGAATGGACCCAATATTGACAATGTTGCCACTCTGACGTTCCAACATGTGACGACCAACTTCACGCATGTACATGAACGCGCCGTTGAGATCAATCGAGATGATCCAATTCCATGTGGTCATGTCGAAGCGCTCGGGAGCGATTCCGCGTGGATCAACAACGCCAGCGTTGTTGATGAGAACGTCAATTTTGACATGTTCGGCGATACCACCAGATACGACGCGCACAACATCTTCCTCAATCGAGACATCACCGGGGATGACGGTCACCTTCGAGCCAAATAAACGACATTTTTCGGCCACCACATCTAGCAAATCCTTGGTGCGAGCGGTCAAGATGAGATCGGCTCCCTCTTTAGCGAAACCTTCTGCGAAACCCTCGCCGAGCCCATAGGAGGCTCCGGTGATGAGAACTGTCTTGCCTGTGAACTGACCCATTGCGTTTCTCCTGATCGTGTTCATCGCATGCGATGCTCTTGTGAATAACCCGCCCTATCGTAGGCGAACTACTCCCCGAGACTCACCTCGGGAAGACTCATGTGAGTAATCCCATTCCACAAACCATCCAAATCACCGACAAAGTCGGCTTGGCGCATTTCACTGTCGGTCCGCCGACTTCCTAAAAGTCTCAAAGTTTCAAAAGCTGAGGCCGTCAGAGTCAGCGCTGGAGCACCCTCACCGACGATGTGTTCGACGCCATCAATCACCGCGCAAAAGGCAGGCAACGACTTTGTCGCAAGGTCACCTTTGACGAGTTTGAGACCCAAGACCGCTGACATTTTGACTCCGCTTGAGTCTCGTTGACCAGGTTGGCGAACGGCGTTACGAAGATCATGTTCGTGGACGACAGTGTCATAACTCAATGTCCATAAGCGCTTGGGCATTGAATCAATCATCGCTTCAAATGCAGGCGCCACTTCATTCCATTCGTCGACCACACTTAACAGAGTCCTCTCTCGTCGATCGCTCACGAGGGCATCAACCCACACCTGTGTATCTCCCGTCGGACCTTTGCCGCCACCAAGATCCGCAGCCAAACCCGTGACATGTGAGAAAAGATCTTTCACCGTCCACTCGGGACAGGCCGGAACAATCCTGTGCGAATCCTCGTCACTCAAACCTTGAGCAATCTCTTGCATCCGTAAGCGACTGAGTTTGTACTCATGACCCATCTGTTCATCCATCACATAAACTTTCGCATACCACTCGCCAGCGCAGCGATATGGACCGCAGGATTTGCCCAGTCAACAGCGCTTGGTGCCTCAATCGACCATGGCGCCTTGCTACCTGTTGCCCTGATGGCGCTCACCACAGCAGCGATGTCAAACTCGCCAGCACCTAGTGCTCACGCATTATGTTGGGACATGCGGACAAGCATCGCACAATTATCAAGGAGAGTCATGGGAACTCAAGGTCGACTAGAGGGAAAAGTTGCTGTCATCACTGGTGGGGCCAGCGGAATCGGTGAAGGTTCAGTACGACGCTTCATCGAAGAAGGGGCACGCGTCATCATCGCCGATCTACAGGATGCTCCAGGACAGGCTCTCGCCAAAGAACTGGGCCCTAACACGCGTTTCATACACACTGATGTTGCAGTCGAAGACCACGTGGCCGCAGCAATTCAATTGGCGGTCAACGAATTCGGCCGCTTAGACATCATGTTCAACAACGCTGGCATTGTCGGCGCTGTTGGACGCATTGGCGAAACCAATACCGATCACTGGAATCGCACAGTGGCGATCTTGTTGAACAGTGTCTACTTCGGCATGAAGCATGCCTCACCTCAGATGATTGCTCAAGGTAGTGGCGTTATTATTTCCACCTCAAGTACTGCAGGAATCCTCGGAGGACTTGGACCACATTGTTATACGGCCTGCAAACATGCCGTCATCGGTATCACCAAATCAGTTGCCTCAGAGTTGGCTCAACACGGCGTTCGAGTCAACGCCATCTCTCCCGGCAATACGGCTACGGCAATGACGTCAGCAGTCATGACAGGCGACGCCAGTGCGATCGAGACGGCCACGGCGCACATCGCTAAAACTTCACTTCTCGGCATCGCAGGATTGCCAGAGGATATTGCTAACGCTGCGGTTTATCTCGCCAGCGAAGAAGCGCGATATATCACCGGACACACTTTGGTCGTTGATGCGGGCGCGACCACCCTTGGTGGCACGGGCCGTTTCCACCAACAAGATGCCTCACTGCTGCGCGAGGCCGGCGTTCGCGAATCTGCGTAGAGCGCTAAATACGCGGGTCAACCAAAATTTTCATGTTGGTTGACGTACCACTTGCTAGATCAGCCAAACTTGCGTCCAGGCCAGCCAAGCCGATGGTCAGTGAATGCAATGGTTCGGTGCGAAAACGACCATCGGCGATCATCCCCATACATGTCTCAAACTCTTCGTGGTTATAAGCCAATGCTGCGGTCACAGAAATCTCTTTCATCAGCCACTGCACAGGAGAGATTGACGCTTCTTGATCAGCCAATCCAATAAGGCACATCGAACCTCCACGCCGCGCCAAATCAACAGCGCTTTGCACCGCAAACGGGCGACCGACACATTCATAGACAATGTCAGCGCCGAGACCATGCGACAGTTCTTTCACAAGTTCGTCCGCTGCTGCTCCGGGAGCGACTGCATAATGAGCACCTAGTTCAAGAGCAATGGCACGGCGTTGCTCATTGGGTTCAATGACGATGACCACTCCAGCACCGGCGGCCTTGACCCACTGCATGGCACCCAACCCAATCGGCCCAGCTCCTTGTACGACGGCTATATCTCCTAAGCGAATCCCACTGCGACGCACTGCATGAAAGGCCACAGTCGTCGGCTCAACTTGAGCCGCTTGAATATCGCTCAAAGCAGGATTGGTTTTGACAATACGCGATGCACTCACGGCAATACGCGGAGCGAAGCCACCGTGCTTAGGGGCCATGGCATCACGACCGAGGGCGGACATGAACGAAACGAAACAACGATCAGCCTGACCAGCGCGACAAGGCGCACATTGCCCACACGCCGGAGCTACCGCAACAACAACGCGATCACCCTCGCTAAAAGATTTGACATCGGCACCGACTGCACTGAGAGTTCCAGACCATTCATGTCCACAAATAGCTGGGTTATACAGTGATCCGGATTGGTAGGCGTGGATATCAGTCCCGCAGATACCGCAATACGCGATATCGACGACAACTCCTGATGATGCTGGGGATGGGTCGGGAAACTCAATCATCTCCACTTTGTTCTTGCCCGTGATCAATGCTGCAAACATCTGTGTTCCTCTGTTCATCTGATTTTCTCAGCGTGTCTTCAGATTACGGCTTGGGACTGCTCGACACAGGATTGAAGGCACGCACGCAATAATGTGGCAAGTATGAGCCTTATTGCGATTGAAGCATCCATCTACCTCAACGATCCTGCTGTCCGTGACGCTGCCGTC
The DNA here is from genome assembly GCA_945862545.1 of Bifidobacterium breve. Classification (GTDB taxonomy): domain Bacteria; phylum Actinomycetota; class Acidimicrobiia; order Acidimicrobiales; family Ilumatobacteraceae; genus Casp-actino8. The sequence goes on from CAMAYS010000169.1 coordinate 3,500, forward strand.
GCCGAATCAGTGAAATATCAACAAGCCACGCGCGATGATGAGCCTGGTTGTTTGGTGTATTGCTTTGCTGCTGATCCATGCATTGCTGATCACATTCAGGTGTATGAACTTTGGGAGAATGCGGAAACCTTAGCCGCCCATTTTGATCACCCGAATTATCACAACATGCGTGAACTCCTGGGCAAATACGGCCTGAAGTCGGCCGTGAGTCGTAAGCATCTGATCACCAAGTCGGCCCCTGTGTACGGAAGCGATTTCAAAGCCAGTTCTTCGTTTGACTAGGCGCTCGCTATTTCTTTGGCCCAGCGATAATCCGCTTTACCGGATGGACTGCGGTACACCTGATCAACGAAGATAACTCGACGTGGTGCCTTGTAGGTTGCCAAAAGTTTCTTGACGTGCTCAATCACTTCGGACTCAGAAATCTCCCCCGAACGCTCTGCCACCAAGGTGATAATTTCCCCGAAGCGAGTGTCTGGCAATCCAACGACAACGCAATCAATAACGTTCGGGTGTGAACGAGCCGCTACTTCAACTTCTTCGGGGTAGACCTTTTCTCCACCCGTATTAATGCACACCGAACCGCGTCCGAGAAGATGCACAGTTCCATCTTCATCAATTTCCGCGAAGTCACCGGGAATCGTGTAACGCACACCATCAATGACGCGAAATGTCTGTGCTGTTTTTTCT
>CAMAYS010000170.1:0-4109 GCA_945862545.1 Bifidobacterium breve
ATGATCGCTGCGGTGCCGATAGAAATAAATAAGGCAATGATGATCACCAATGGTCGAACCGTTCCATCAAATTGACTAGTCGCCAGACTTCCAAGCAGAGCCGCTCCCGTGGTGGAAATTGTGGAGATGATTGCTGAAGCGGTGCCAGCGATATGCGGCATGGGAATCATCGCTGCTGTATTGCAGTTGGAAACAAGCCCTTGAGCTATCGGGACAACTAAAGCAAGGGCGATGAAGAATAGCCAAAAATCAGGTCGTCCATGTTGAGTGAAACCAATGACGACGAGCATGGCCGATGTGCCCATTCCCACCCACGCACTGCGGCGAACGAGGGTATTAATTCCTAAGCGCTGGACGATTCTTGCGTTGTTCAGTGAGTTGATCGCTAGCAAGACCGCTAAGGATCCAAAAATCACTGGAAACCACGGACCGTATCCATAGACATCTTCAACAATGACTTCGGAGCCCGCAAGATAGGTGGTCATCACGGCAAATAGAAAAGTCATCGCAATTGTGAAACTAATTGTTTGGCGATGAGTGAGAACTTCCTTAGTTGCATTTCCCACGGCGACCCATGTGAAAGGACGGCGCATGTCAAGTGACAATGTTTCGGGTAATCGTTTTGACCAGAAAAATAGAATGACGCCGATTGCTGCTGGTAACCAAAAAACAACGCGCCAGGGCGCGAAAGAGATCAGCCCGGCACCGAGACTCGGAGCGAGAATCGGCACTAAAAGAAACACGGCCACCATGCGCGACATCAATTGTGCCATCAGCGTGCCTTCGTAGCGATCGCGAATCATCGCCACGCTCAATGAACGCGCTGCGGCTGCTCCGAGACCCCAGCAAAAGCGGGCGGCGATGACCCAGCCCCATGACGGTGCGATGCTGGCAGCGAGGGCAGCGACCACCGAAAGAAGCAGACCTATAAACAATGGAGCGCGGCGCCCGTGACGATCTGAGGCTGGACCGTATAGCCATGGCCCAATAGCGAGGCCGAGAAAATAAGCGGTGACGATCCAACTCACTTGAGTGGAGTCTGGCGACATACCGAATTCGCGTCGCATCTCTGGGAAAGCGGGAAGCATGAGATCAATAGAGAGAGCCACACTGCCCATCAGCACCGTGATCAATGCGATGAACTCGCGACCAGTCGCGACGGAAGAACGAGAACTCACTGTGCAACGATACGCCTTGAGGGTTGCTGCAACCGAGTCGTATGCTGTGTGGCATGCCTGCAGTCACCGCCGACACTTTGACCCTTCCTCGTATTACTGCACCAATCGGCGCACTTTCTCGTTCAGTTCTCTCAGTGACAACAGCACCGAGTGGACATGAGGGAGAAGGATTCCCGGTGCGTCGGGCATTCGCAGGTGTGAGTCGTGAGATTCTTGATCCGTTCATTCACATGGATCAGATGGGCGAAGTGAATTACGCACCATACGAACCACGCGGAACCGATTGGCATCCTCATCGTGGGTTTGAGACGGTGACCTACATCATGGATGGCATTTTTGTCCACCAAGATTCACATGGCGGCGGTGGAGTCATTGCTGATGGGTCAACGCAGTGGATGACTGCAGGAGCCGGAATTTTGCATATTGAAACTCCGCCCGAAAATCTTGTTGTTGCGGGCGGGTTGTTTCATGGCGTTCAACTGTGGGTCAATTTGCCAAGTCATAAAAAGATGATTTCACCCGCGTATCAAAATCTTGAAGCAGATCTTGTGACTTTGCTGTCGTCGCCAGATGGTGGTGCACTCATTCGTTTGATTGCCGGAGACTTGGGAGAATTCAAGGGCCCTGGATCAACTCATACGCCGATAGTTGTTTGTCATGTCACGTTGGCGCCAGGAGCGCGAGTCGAACTTCCATGGAACCCAGTTTTCAATGCCTTGGCGTACGCGCTTGCCGGATCTGGTTCAGTCAGCGATGAACGTCGACCACTTCGCCTTGGACAGTTGGCCGTGTACGGAGATGGTGACACAATTTCGTTGCAAGCCGATGATGATTCATCGCTCGATGTTCTTTTACTTGGCGGACAACCCATTCGTGAGCCAATCGTTGCTCATGGTCCGTTTGTTATGAATACCGAAAACGAAATTCGTCAAGCGTTTGACGACTATCAGCACGGCCGACTTGGAACTGTTCCAGTTGGTGGTATTCGTCCGTATAGGGGTTAACTACTTCAATGCGTCAATAAAACGCAGAGTTGCTTCGGTGATTTCGCGACGCCATGTATGAACTGTGTCATTTTTGCTATTTCCATCAAGACTGTTGTCAATATTTCGTTGCAGAGTCTTAATGTTTTTTCGTTGAGTCTTCAACATCGTGGACATATCAATTCCGCATTCGTCGGCCAACACCAGTTTGAGTAGTAACTCACTACGCATATCTCGCAAATGAACAACAGGTGTGTTGATCCAAGTGCGGAAAATTGCGCGACCTGGTTTTGTCATCGTGAGCAGAGTTCGATTACCTCCGGCGAGACCTGCTTCTTCACCAGATTCTTCGACGTAACCATGAATCTGCAGTTGCTCAAGGGCCCGGTAGGTGAGTGGGCGAGTCAATGACCAAATACGACCAATATCTGAACCAGGTTTGAGTCGCGCGGCAATGGCGAAACCATGTGACGGCCCGCTATACAACAGTCCAAGGCATGCCCATTCGCCCAGTAATAAATCGTTCCCAGTGCGTGTGCTCCGACTCATCGCGAATAGACCTCAACTTCTGTGGCTTTAACGACGGCGAAAACTTCGTCGCCCACTCGCAAGTGCATAGATTCAACAGCTGCAGCGGTGATTTCGGCGACAAGAGGTAACGGACCGTGCAATGTGATTCGGCAACGTTCGGCAGAACGTTCAATGTCTGTGATGACTCCGGGCCATGTGTTGCGCGCGCTGGAAGTCAACTCATTGGAGGTCACGATGGTGATCGCTTGTGGTTTAATCACTGCGAAGACATCGCCATCCGCTTGATCGGCTAACACCACGGTTATTCCCGTTGAAGTAGTGAGAGTGACTCCTGATGCGTGACCAGTGATCAAGTTTGTACCGACAAGATCGGCCACATAACGCGAACGCGGATGAGCAGTGACCTCATTCAAAGTTCCTATTTGCATCACTTGACCGTTCTCCAAAATCAACACACGGTCAGCCAATGCATAGGCATCAATAGGGTCGTGCGTCACTAAGACAACCGCACCTTGAAAGGAGGATAAATAGCGCCGTAGATCTCGTCGCACCGTCTGACGGGTGGCGACATCGAGAGCTGCTAGAGGTTCATCAAGAAGTAATAGGTGAGGTTGAATTGCTAATGCTCGGGCTAAAGCAACTCGTTGTGCTTGACCACCGCTGAGAGTGGGAGTCTTTTTGTGAAGATGTTCAGACAGTCCGACTTGTTGCAACAATGCACGTGCCTGTTCTGTTGCAGTCGCCTTATTGACACCTTGGGCACGTAGACCAAATGCGACATTCTCGACAGCAGATAGCTCTTTGAATAACAGATAATCCTGAAACACCACGCCGACGCGTCGCTGTTGCGCTTCAACGAATATGTCATCGGTGGGACTATCCCATTGAATATTGCGAGAACTAATGTGGCCCGTATCAATCTGCTGTAAGCCACTCAGCAGCCGCAGCAACGTTGATTTTCCGGAGCCATTGGGGCCCAAGACAGCGAGGACCTCTCCGTCATTGACAGAGGCGTCAATCTTCAGATTGAAGTCACCTTGAGTCACGGAGAAGTTGAAATGAGTGGTCATGAGACCAGATCATTTCGTTGATGTCCAAGCCAACGGTCACGCAGACCGACAAGAACCACAAAAGAAACCGTGATCATCAGCATGCTTAAGATCAATGCCGCCTCAGGGTCGCTCTCAAGCGCTAAATAGGTTGCTAGGGGCATTGTCTGAGTTGTGCCTGGCAAGTTGCCCGCGAAAGTGATTGTGGCTCCGAACTCACCGAGGGCTCTAGCCCAAGCTAAGGCCACACCGGCAACAAGAGCAGGCTTAATGCTCGGCAGTGTGATGCGTCGAAAAACATAAAGCCGTGACGCGCCTAATGTGCGTGCAGCATCTTCATAACGTGAATCAAGTTGACGGATCGCGGC
>CAMAYS010000171.1:0-4016 GCA_945862545.1 Bifidobacterium breve
TCCGCCCCATCCGAGGGGGATCCACCCAGCAATTCGGCCAAGCCTGGGCGAGAGTCAAGGGTCACAACGAGTACCCGAAGTCCGGCGTCGGCTGAGGCTCGCGCTATCACAGCAGTTACGGTTGTCTTGCCGACACCACCCTTGCCGGCCACCACGAGCAACCGCGACATGGTGAACATGTGATCTATTTTCTTATTCATCGGAGGCACTCGTGCGCAGACTAGCCATCGTCTTCATTGCAGTCGGCTTCGTGCTCGGTTTTGTTGATGTGGCACATGCTTCATCGGGCAGTGAACCACCCCAAGAGCCAGCAGTTTTGATGAGTACAAACCCCACGGCACAAAGTCTTGCACCCGTTGATGTCTTCCAGGTTTCAGGACTCATCGACAACATCGTCGTTGACGCTATTGAGCGGGCAATCACCGACGCTGAGAGCAATGGGGCCCAGGCTTTGGTCCTGCAGATTAACTCCAAGGCGTCCCTAGTCGGTCGTGACAAAATGCGCGATTTGTATCTGCGTATCGAAAACGCAAGCGTGCCGATAGCAATTTGGGTTGGTCCGTCTGGATCGAAAGCCACTGGTTTGGGTGTGCAACTTTTGTCGGCGGCTGATGTGACGGGGATGGCCCCTGGAACCAAGATCGGAAAATCAGGTACGGCATTGGTTGACGGACTGGAGTTTGGTGAGGCCACCGAAATTTTGCGGACCCAGACTTTGGGATTCCAGGACGCCCGCCGCGCAGGAGCACTCAAACTCGAGATCAGTGATGAAGGTGCCCCAACCATTCGCAATATGGTCTACGCCCTTGACGGTTTGCAAATTGATGGAGTCGTGCTTGATACTGCGATTGAAACTTTGAATGACGATGGCACAGTATCCAACGACATCACCACAGTGCGTTTTCACAAACTTGGTCTGTGGGCGCAGATGCTGCATACTTCGGCGAGTCCTCCAGTTGCTTATCTCTTTTTGTTGATCGGTTTAGCACTCTTGATTTTTGAATTCTTCACCGCTGGTATCGGTGTTGCGGGAGTTGTTGGAGCCGTTCTTCTTTTGCTCTCGTTCTACGGTCTTGGAGAATTACCAGAACGGAATTGGGCACTGGCCTTGATTTTCTTTTCAATGTTTGCCTTTGCCGTTGACGTTCAGGTGGGTGTTCCACGTCTTTGGACGGGAGTTGGGATTGCAACTTTTGCTGTGGCTTCGTGGTTTTTGTTCCCCGTCGTCGATCAGCACTCATTGCGTGTTTCTTGGCTGAGTTTGCTTGTTGGCATTGGAGGTATCGCTCTCACCTTCATTTCGGGTATGCCGAGTATGACGCGAACTCGTTTTGCTACACCGACAATTGGTCGTGAACGTTTGATCGGTGAGATCGGCAAAGCCATCTCAGATATCAGTCCCGATGGGGCAGTTCAGATCGGTGCAGCTCGTTGGAAAGCCCGCACTAATCGCGCCACGCCAGTGAAGGCTGGCGAGATGGCGCGCGTGGTGGCCATTGATGGCATTGTTTTGCAAGTAGAACCCGAGGCTGGTGGAGCGCGCGATTATCGCGAACGTGGTCCGAAGAAGGACGAAGTTCTCGAAGAGAAATAGTTGAGGGAGCGCAATGACTCTTTTCGAAGAAGATTTCAGTGCGCCACGTCACATACTTCCTCGTGATGGGGAGGCTGTGTATTTTCAGAACGCCTTCAGTAACGAACAAAGTGAGCGATATCTGAGGACGCTTACTGATGAAACACCGTGGGAAGCGCGCAGTATTATTTTGTTTGGCAAAGAAGTTCCCCAACCACGGCTCGCTTGTTGGTATGGCGACCTGGGATATTCCTACTCGGGCATCACCCTCGAGCCGCGACAGATGACGCCGACACTTGTAGAAATTCAACAGCAATGCGAGTTGTTAACAAACGCAAAGTTCAACTCCGTTTTGGTCAATCTCTATCGTGACGGGCAAGACTCCATGGGTCTGCATGCCGATGATGAGCGTGAACTTGGAGTTGAGCCTGTGATTGCTTCAGTGAGTATTGGCGGTGAACGCAATTTTCGCTTGCGTCATCGTGAATCTAAAGAACTAGTGCAGATCACCCTCGGCTCTGGTTCACTGCTGGTGATGAGTGGCCGATCACAACAATGTTGGATGCACGATGTGCCCAAGACGAAGCGACATGTTGAGCCACGAATTAATCTGACCTTCAGGTTGATTCACAATGTTTAGAGTTTCGGATATTTAGAGTTTCGGACCAGCAATACGCAGATCACCGCGGCGTCGTGTCATGCCCCGAGCATCAAGTTCGCCGGCCAGCGGAACGGCATGTTTGCGGGTGACGCCGAGGGCCTCACGAAACTGTGACATCGTAAAACCTTCGGTACTAACGGCGAGCAACTCTCGCGCTGTTTGTTGTGCTGTCTCTAATGCGGTGATGTGAAACCATTCCCCTTCGCGTTCAAACAACAAACCAGCCTTGGCGAGGCGGCGAAGTTCTGGAGGAGAAATGTCAGTGGGCGGATTCGGGGCGCAGGCTTCGCGCGCTAATCGTTCAATGATTGGATGTTCAAGTAACGCATCATGGACTCCCGCCACGCGTACACGTCCGTCAGTAATGGAGAGAGTCGTCAGAGTCGATATGACAGCCCTATGTTGTTCGGTGAATGACGCAAGGTCAACTCCGTTCGGGTCTTGCACTGCCATGACAGATTCAATGTGAGCGATTGTTTTGTCAAGTTCCTGTGGTGAGACGATCCAGTTATTGAACATGGGTTCAACGTTGATTCCTGTCAGCAGTCGCAGGTCGGCACTTGTGACCCATCCGCGTTCATTGATGACCCGTTGAATATCGCGATTCGGGGTGGCGCGAGAGGCGGGGAGTTTGGGATTGATATCAAGAATTTCTCCACCTCCCACGGTTTCTGAGCGCCCACTTTCGCGCAAGACGTAGCGATCACCGGGAAGTAACGGAATAGGGCGTGATAAATGAATGCGAATGAGTCCCTGCTCACCTGGAGCGATTGACTCGGGGCCGAGGACGCGCACTCGTGCAGGAATCTCATCTGAGCCGATGTGTACCGTGAAAGCACCGCGGCGCGAGACGACATGTTTGAGCGACCTCAAAACACTCAGCGAAGCGTCAACTCTTGGGCTACAGAACCATTGACCTTCTTGGATGACGACATCCCCACGCGCTAATTGCCCGTGCTCAACCCCCGCCAAATTGAGTGCAACTCGATGGCCGGGTTGCGCTTGGTCGATTGTCTGCCCGAGAGTTTGGATGGCGCGAATTCTCGCTTCGAGCATGAGTGGTGCGATGAGAATCGGGTCGCCAACTTTCAAGCAACCATCAGTCAAAGTTCCAGTAACGACCGTGCCACTGCCTTTGGCAGCGAACACACGGTCGATGAAAAGCCGTGGGCGACCATGATCAACAGATTCATCGCAACGCTCAGCGAGTTCTTCGAGGGCATGGACAAGTTGCGGGATTCCATCGCCTGTTGGAGCGCTGATTCCGATAACGGGGGCATTGTCGAGAAATGTCCCAGAGACATGGTCGGCGATATCTAGTCGGGCTAATTCGAGATCATCAGAGTCGCAGAGATCTATTTTTGTCAGGGCGATGAGACCTTGCGTCACGCCGACCATATGCAGAATGCGGAGATGCTCTTCGGTCTGTGGTTTCCAACCTTCACGAGCGTCAACAACCAAGAGACACCCATGAATACCTCGCACGCCCGCCAACATGTTGGAGATAAAGCGGACATGACCAGGAACATCAATAAATGACACGGTTTGGCCATTCGGTAGTTGCAGATGTGCGAAACCAAGATCAATCGTCAGACCGCGCTCTTGTTCTTCAACCCAACGATCGGGGTTGATGCCCGTCAGGGTGCGGATCAGAGTTGATTTGCCGTGGTCGACGTGGCCAGCAGTAGCGATGATACGCATCTCAAAGAATTTTCTTGAAAGCCTCAGCCACTAATGCATCATCACTTGGATCAATAGTCCGCAAGTCAATGATCGTGGAGT
>CAMAYS010000172.1:0-4011 GCA_945862545.1 Bifidobacterium breve
TGTAGGTCGGGAACGGTCCAGGTGCAATGGCGTTAGCAATGATGTTGCGCTTGACCAACTTGGCTGCCATTTGTGTCGTCAACGTATGAAGAGCAGCCTTTGAAGGACCGTACGAATGTGTGTCAAACATCGGTGTGCGAATGCCGTCAATCGAACCGATGTTGATGATTCGCGCAGGGTCTTCCTTCGTGGCATTGGCTTCAAGAAGCGGCAGCAATTTTTGAGTTAAGAAGAAAACACCTTTGACGTTTGTGTCAAATACTTTATCCCAGCCCACTTCGGGGAATTCCTCGAGTGGAGCACCCCATGCCACTCCAGCATTATTCACCAAAATATCGAGATGATCTTCGCGTTCAGACAGAGCCGCCACCAGCGACTCGATGCCACTCAACTCAGACAAGTTGGCAGGAATTGAAATACATTCGGCGCCATAGGTTTCCGACAAACGTGCAGCCGTGGCGTCGCACTGATCCTTCTTGCGTGAACTGATATAAACCTTCACGCCATTCGTTAAGAATCCGGCGGCGATCATCTCGCCGATGCCACGTGATCCACCAGTGACGAGAGCCACCTTGCCTTGTACAGAAAACAGTTCTTCAATCTTCATCATTGGACTCCTACCAAGTTGGTCATTAACACCATTGACATTAGTCATCGGCACTGCTCCACAGCGAGTAGCCGCACCACCAGCACACCAATGATCCCCAATCGTACGCTGTGAGACTTAGAGAACCCCATCCCACAGTGCCAATTCATCGGCATTGAGATTGTGCCCCAATGTTGATGCTGTATTGAACTGCATCGTTGGCCGATCATCCGTGTTGTGCCGTGGCCACGATGGAATACCGGCGTGCTGCGGCGTACCAGTCTTGACAAATGCCACCCACGCCTGATGCATCGCATCAGCAACACTTTGCGGAGCATGGTCTCCACACATAAATGTCGCTGCGGAATCATGCAGATTGTTGAACACAAACACCAATTCAAGGGCGTGACATGCACCAAGTGCACCGTCGTATATCGGCGTCGCCCAATCGAAACGGTACATCCACACATCAGGCGAATGCTTCAACTGTGCATCTGCCAAGCGTCGCGCTGGCACGATGAACATGCGATCAGTTTCTACCGCCGCAGTGATCTGAAAAGGCAAAGCACTCGGTCGTTGGGCGCGATACACATCAAGAGCAGCGCGACCTTTTTCCACCGAACCAAAAGTTTGGGTCACCGATGCTTCAAGCATTTGCTCATCAAACATCTCAGCCATCGCCACCACAAATACCAATGACTCTTGCATCGTGGTGCCCGTCAAGACTTTGATTCCTGCAGCCGAACCCGTGGCGATGGCGTCAATAGGTTGTTGGGGCAGAACTTTGGTTCCATATGTTGGCTGGAAAGGCATCGTTGAGACTGCCGCTTCACCGAATATTTCGGGGTCACGTGATTGGGCCAACAACATCACTTCAAGTTGCACTTCGAAAAGCCTTTCGTCAGAAACCGCCGCTAGCGCAGCACTGTCACCGGGCTTGACATCAAGTCGGCGCAGTACCTCACTGGCGATCACCGTTGCCGTCTTTGCGCTGATGCCGTTATGGCCAGCACCACTCTGTGGAATCGCCTGAGTAAATAATCCCTTGGCTTGGGGTGTGGCCATCAAGGACGACACACTCATGCCGCCAGCAGATTCGCCGCCGATCGTGACTCGCGATGGGTCGCCGCCAAATGCGGCAATATTTTGTTGCACCCATCTCAGTGCAGCGATCTGATCGAGTATTCCTGCGTTACCAGACTCTGAGAATTCAGGGAAGTGATCAGCGAGATGTAAGAAGCCTTGTGCTCCCAGGCGATAGTTGATCGTCACGCACACCACGCCGTTGCGGGCAAACGAGGCGCCGTCATAGACAGCTTCAACTCCACTGCCACCATAAAACGCTCCACCATGAATCCACACGAACACCGGCAACGAAGCATTGACATCTGGCGACCAAACATTGAGGTTCAAGCAATCAGCCCCCGAATCAGGTAATGGCGAACCAAACGGTGCTGGTAGTGGTGCTTGACGCGAAATCAAACCGATCTGCGTGGCGTCACGGACACCCGACCAAGATTCACGCGGCTGAGGCGCACGAAAACGGTTCGGACCATCGATAGGAGCGGCGTAGGGAACTCCCTTGAATATATGGAGTCCATTTTCAATTGAGCCCCGTAGCGCCCCAGTTGAAATATTGACTTGCGTGTTCATAACTCCCCATTCCCGTTGATCCCCAACAGCTTGTCAACTCCCGAGTCATTATCTGTACAGGAATCCCAACAATGTTGCAAGGGTGTCGCCGTAACCTACTTCCATGACTGACATACCCGCATCACCGGAGAATCAGTATGACGAGGTTGACGCAGGGGAAACCATTTGGCGTTTCGACCGGAATTTCATGACCTCACAATGGACGTGTATTTGGGGTCGCGGCTGTCTCGGTATCGGGTCCGAACGAGACGCTGAAACCGGTCACGGCTGTTGCTCGCTCGGGGCTGAACTTGATGGACCTGACGAAGCAATGAATGTCGCTGCATTAGCCGCCACTCTGTCACCAGATATTTTTCAGTTTCACGATGAAGCGATAGTCAATGGAATTTTTCGCGATGAACAAAACAATGCAACACGAGTGATTGACGGCGCCTGCATCTTTCATAACCGTCACGGTTTTGCCGGCGGTGAAGGTTGTGCACTACACCTCGGTGCTCTCAGTTATAACGAATCACCTGTTGATTGGAAACCTTCTGTATGTTGGCAATTACCGATCAAGGTTGATTGGGTGATGCGCGAAGATGATGTGGAAATCGCCACAGTGCGAGCTTGGAAAAAATCTGATTGGGGCGAGCACAGTGAGAACATGGCCTGGTGTTGCACCGAGGAACCCGAGGCCTACGTCGGAGAACATCAAGTTGTCGAAAGTTTGTCGCAAGAACTTACTGCGATCGTTGGTGACGCGGTGTATGTCGAACTACGCCGACGATTGACGCAGTCCTAACATTCTAATTGGCCAATGATCCGCCATAAATCTGCCAGGCCAGCACCGACTTGGCCGCCAAACTAAGAACGAGATACACCTTTTCTCCATAGAGATAGTTGGACCACTTGCCGCGTCCGCGATATTGCAACCACTGATTCAATCCAAATGAGAAAAAGAAAATCTGTTCGGCCACGACAATGCCATACACAAAACCAGGAACAGTGTCGGCCCCAATGACATTGAACCAAATCGCGATCCACGGCGTGATACCCACCAAAGCCCCACACCAAAACGGCAACATCGTCGTCTTTGATCGTCCAATCGGATTCAAAATTTCTTGGAGCCATCCGAATAAAATCATTCCAACATTCGCACCGATAACGGCGAAGATGGCGGTGATATCGGTGACACCGCTATATGAACCAATCAGAATCAGCATCAGCGTGGCGCTGAACGCATACTCCACCCAACGAAAGCGGTTGATGCCGCGAGCGAGATCGGTTTCATAGGTGGCACGCTTGATAGTGGCCGTTAACAGATGATCAATCGCTGCCAGAGCGAGGAAAACAGCAACGGCTGGCCCGACAGCTAAGTCGAATAAACTCTGTGGCATTTCCAAGCGCGTTCCCGGAGGCCCGACGGGAAAGTTAGAAGTAATAGTGATCACGAAATTCCCTGCCATCAACAGAATCGCCAATGCCTGCACGGCGTGCAAGAACCCTAAAGCCACATTCCAACGCCGCAAGTTGGCGAGTCGTTGAGGCATCTCCGAAATGGTGGTAGTCATAGATGCACCCTAGAACAGACCGCTCGTCGGGGCTAACTCAGCATCTTGGTGGGCGAGGGGGGACTTGTTGCGTACTTATTTACTTACAGCGAAACTTGCATCAAGACTGTCTCTGATAATCGCCGCCATCTGGCGAACTTCTTCAATGTCTTGCACACTATAAAACCGTTGTTGTTTGGCTCCAGGTGCTTCCTTATCGGAAAATGCGGGCAACTCAAT
>CAMAYS010000173.1:0-3990 GCA_945862545.1 Bifidobacterium breve
ATCGGACCACACACTGGCATCCACATCAGCATTGATGACAGCACTAACAAAATATGCACGGTGTAGTGCAGCGGTCCATTGGAAACGGACGCATTCACAACACCAGGAATATGGCTGACCATCAAGCCCACGTTGAACAAGAGCGCAGCGCGTACTGGATGGCACATAAACCTCAAGGCCCGATAAGCCCGCCCCTCGCCAATGAGTGTTCGGATGAACCATTCAGGGATCGCAAGAACAAGAAGAGGTGGCATGAAGTAAGTCAGACTCATATGTTGAAACATGTGCACTGAATACAGGTACTCTTCGGCGATGTCATGCATCGGCCAGTCAGATGCAAACCACATCATCGCGATACCAGCAATGAAACATGTCAACTGGCGACGACTGACCACAACTTGACCAGCAGGAACTGCTCTAGGCCCAAGCACCCGGACCACGTAGATGTACGAAGCGACTAACGCGACAATCAACAACCAGATTTCGAGATGCAACTGAAAGCGCCATGGGTCGACGACAATCTCGCCGATCATGAGAGATTATCCCTGCTTCAAGAAGAACTTAAATGTCGCCAAGAAACCACAGTAAACGGCTACGGCGAGCAATAGCCCTGCGTAAAAGAGGTAACTGAAAATCTTGTTATCAAACTTGAGGTGCATGAAGTATGAAACAACAATGACGAATTTAATGACCATCAAAATCAATAGAACAGGCATGAAGAACGGACCGAAATCCACGTAATAGGTCGAGACTTCAATGGCCGTCAATGCCGCCAAGATCAAAGCAATGACGATGTACTGCTTGTCGGATAAACCGTGATGCTCAACTTCGTGGACCTCGGTCGCTTCTTCGTGTGTGGTGGCGGTGCTCATCGGTCGCTCCTCAGGACGGAATCAAATAGACGAGGGTGAAAATAATAATCCAAATAATGTCCACGAAGTGCCAATACAAACCAATGAGTTCGACAACTTCAGCTTTATCACCAGGAATACGCTTATTGCGATTCATCCCAACGAGAGCGATCAACATAATGATTCCGACTGAGACGTGCACACCATGAAAACCAGTGAGAGCGTAGAAACTTGAACCAAACAAACTGGTCGTAAAACCCAAACCTTCACGGTAGAACGCGGTGAACTCATAGACCTGACCGCCAACGAAGGTCGCCCCCAGAAGGGCTGTGATCGTCAACCACAGGTTTGTATTGCGGTCGTCTTTTCGCTGCGCTGACGAAACCGCCAAAACCATGGTCAGTGAACTCATCAGCAAGATGAACGAGCTCACTGAGGTGAATGGAATGTCGAAGATGTTGTTCGGCTGCGGTCCAGAACTCACTCGACCGCGGTAAAGCATGTAAGTCGAAATGAGTCCACCGAAAAGCAGACATTCCGAACCGAGGAACATCCACATCCCCATCTTGTTATTTGACAAGCCGGTTGATGAGGCGTGAGCACCATGACTGACGCCATGATCATGGGCAATCGCTGTTTCAGCCATGTGGCACCAACTCCTTCGCCTGAGTGCCACCGGATTCTGGTGGATCGAAGTCTTCATCAGGTGATGTTGCAGGTTCCATCGCCCAACCAAACATGGTGAGTAATACCAGCACTGCACCAATGGCCATCAGCGTTCGGTTATAAATCAACCCGTAACCAATGACTGGCAAGGATAGAGCCAACAAGATTGGCCAATACGAGCGCGAAGGCATATGGATGTGCTCGTCTGGATGGGCGTTCAATTCGGCCATCACTTCTTCTGCCGAATGCACCTGAGTGACTGAGTGAGTCGCAGAATCTTGCTCGTACTTACGATGGAAAAACTCATCAAGATGACTGATCTGCGGAATCACATCAAAGTTGTGCTCTTTAGGAGGAGAGTCGGTCATCCACTCCACGGTGCGAGCATCCCACGGATCATTGGAAGTCAAAGCACCCTTCTTCATCTTGTGGGTATAAAAAATGTTGATGACAAACAACAGAACGCCGATACCCAAGATGAACGAACCGATCGAAGAAATTCGGTTCCAAAAACCAAAGTTGAATAAGCCTTCTCCAGCACGCGCCTCGGTCCACACGAACATGCGTCGTGGTTGACCCTGCAACCCCAAAATGTGCATAGGTCCAAAGGTCATATTCATACCAATGACCATCAGCCAGAAATTCCATTTACCAATGCTCTCGCTCAACTTTCGACCGAACATCTTTGGCCACCAATAATAAAAGCCTGCGAATAGTCCGAACACTGCACCACCGAACAGCACATAGTGAAAGTGAGCCACGATGTAATAAGTATCGGTTTGTTGAGTATCACTCGGCGCCACGGCGTGAGTCACTCCAGAAAGTCCACCGATAGTGAACTGCGTGACGAGACCAATGGCGAACAACATTGGAACGGCGAAGGTCAACTTGCCGCCCCACATCGTCATCACCCAGTTGACAATCTTGACACCAGTTGGAACGGCGATCGCCATAGTCGACATGGAGAAGACGGTGACCGACACCGGACCCAAACCAGAGGCAAACATATGGTGAGCCCAAACTCCCCAGCCGACGAATCCAATCGCCGCACCTGACATTGCCACGATTGGATAACCGAACAATGGCTTCTTGGAGAACACTGGAATGACTTCACTGACAATGCCGAAGGAAGGCAAAATCAAGATATAAACCTCGGGATGCCCGAAGATCCAGAATAAGTGTTGCCACAGCAACGGATCTGCTCCAGATGCCACGTCAAAGAAGGTTGCGTCAAATGATCTTTGGAAGGTCAATAAGAATAGGGCCACTGTGATCACTGGAATAGCGAACAGCAATAGGAACTGAGTCACCAGCACCATCCAGGTGAAGATCGGCATACGCATCATCTTCATGCCAGGTGCTCGCATATTGAGAATGGTCACAATCAAGTTGATGGCACCTGTCAGTGAAGCAATACCAGTGATCTGCAGTCCCAGCGTCCAGAAGTCAACGCCATGACTTGGGGAAAACAAGGTGCTGCTGTTCGGGGCATACATGAACCAACCGCCGTCGGCACCGCCACCCAAAAACCATGATGAGTTCAAGAACAAACCACCAAAAAGGAAACACCAGAAACCAAAAGCATTGATGCGAGGGAAAGCCACATCGCGGGCACCGATTTGCAGTGGTACGAAGTAGTTAGCAAAGGCTGCAGCCATCGGCATCACGAACAAGAACACCATCGTCGTGGCATGCATCGTGAACATCTGGTTGTACTGATCAGCGTTGAGAACTTTTCCGTCGGGAGCAATAAGTTGCAAACGAATTAAAAGGGCTTCGACTCCACCAATCAAGAAGAAAACGAAGGCTGCGACGCCGTACATGATGCCGAGTTTCTTGTGATCAACAGTCACTACCCAGTCGCGCCAACTTGATGACGCGGCAGGGCGCTTAAAAACACCGAGTGCTTCACTTGGCTTAACGCCCACGGGCATAGCACCCGCAATAGCAACTTCGGTGGAGGGACGTTCGATGATGGTCATCTGATTGTTCTCCGTTATTTCCGCTCAAGTAAATAAGCCACAATTGAATTAATTTGATCTTCTGTTAATCCGAGGGCTGGCATGCCGCGATATTTGCCGCCGGTCGCTGCCAAGTTTTCAGGATTTGCATACATTGGCTTCTTCAGCGGAGCGTTACGCAACCATTCGCGTAGATCTTTCTGATTCAAACAATCAGTCGCCACACCTTTCAGGTACTTCGCACCGAAAGTTGCAGAGTCAGATTTCCAGACATCTTCACGACACTCAGGAGTCAAGAGATCCCATGATGCACCAGCAAATGTATTGCGGGTCATCAAATTGGTCAGGTTCGGCGCGGCGCCAGAGACCATGTACTGATCTGGTGCAGAAATAATTGGTTCTCCAACAGCGTTCAACAAACCATTGACTTGGTGGCAACGACTGCATTGTTGAATGAACACTCCTTCACCCTCGGCAGCCAAAGTGCCCGCTTCTGGCGAGGTATATGCCTC
>CAMAYS010000174.1:0-3985 GCA_945862545.1 Bifidobacterium breve
GGTGATGACCTCTGGGCGGCTGACTTGTAATTCAAATCCCTCACGGCGCATACCTTCGATGAGTACTGCCAATTGCAATTCTCCACGGCCCGCCACTTCCATGACATCGGCTGAATCGGTCTCATGCAGTTTGATAGAAACGTTGCCTAGAACCTCTTTATGTAAACGATCAATCAGGTGGCGGCTAGTGAGATACTTGCCATCTCGTCCGGCAAAAGGTGATGTATTCACGCCAAATGTCATTCGAAGCACAGGTTCATCAACTGTCAGACGCGGCAAAGCCACTGGGTTATCGGTTGAGGCAATCGTGTCGCCAATCTCAACCTCTGGGAATCCGGCGACGACAAAGAGGTCACCAGCACGGAGTTCGTCAACTTCAACCCGACCGACTCCCATGTAGGCCATCAATTGGGAGAGACGACGCTTCAAAGGTGGCTGACCTTCAGCGAACTCTTCTTCAAGGAGAGCAACCATCTCACCCTTACGCAAAACACCTTGATAGACGCGGCCGATTGCCAAACGCCCGAGATACTCCGATGCGTCAAGGTTTGTCACCAATGCTTGCAGGGGCGCTTCTGGGTCCCCCGTTGGGGCTGGAATGCGTTCGATGATCGTGTCCAGCAGTGCAGAGAGGTCTGCATCTTGGGCAGGCATACCGAGCCCAACCATTGTGCGACCTTCTCGTGCGACTGCGGAAATTACCGAGAAATCAATGTGGTGATCGTCAGCCTCAAGATCGATGAAAAGTTGATAAACCTCGTCTAGAACTTCTTCAGCCCGTGCATCCCCGCGGTCAACCTTGTTGATCACAACAATCGCCGGCAGATTCAGTGAAAGTGCCTTTTGCAAAACATAACGAGTTTGAGGCAGCGGACCTTCAGCCGCATCAACCAAAAGCAAAATGCCGTCGACCATAGTTAACGCGCGCTCAACTTCACCGCCGAAATCTGCGTGTCCAGGGGTGTCAACCAGGTTGATTTTGGTGTCCTTGTAGGTCACTGATGCGGCCTTAGCAAGAATCGTGATGCCTCGCTCGCGTTCTTGATCGTTGGAGTCCATAACTCGATCAACAACAGCTTGGTGGGCGGCAAATGTGCCTGTGGCGCGCAACAATGCGTCCACGAGCGTTGTCTTGCCATGATCTACGTGCGCGACTAACGCAACATTACGTATTTGTTTTGCCATATCAATTGTGGGCAACCGGCTTATGCCTGGTCGTCATCCTCTTCCTCAACATCATCTTCATCATCAAAGACGACTCCATATTTTTCAGCTAGTGCGGCATATTCGTCATCTTGCGACCGCGGTTGAGAATCTCCGCCAACTAAACCGAGATCCAAGGCACTAGGTCCTGCTTGCTTCAATTTTCGCGCTTCTTCGAAGCGACGGTGACGACCCTTTTTCACGTTAGGGCTCCGAACTTAAGAGAGGGGTTGATGACTAAAACACGTAAGATCGCCAAAGCCGTACTAGTGCAACTGTGGCAACCCTTATCCACCACACGTCAAACGCAGGCGACCAATAGTTTAGGCGTTCACAAGTGCAAAATGTGGGAACTTGCTCGTCATTCCCCGTTTTGAGTCACTTTAGCGGTGACAAGTGGCTCAATTTTGCCTATTACAGTGACTCGGGAACTTCTGGGGAAACAGAACCTCTCATCATTTTAAGGCCTCCATGTCCATCGAAGGAGAGTCCCAATTCTCCTGAAAGCAAAGATTTTAGGTCGCCACCCACCAAATCCCGTCTCCAGCCGGCGAGCAAACGGGCCGCTTGATCTTGACGAATGAAGGCCAAAATGTCCGTGCGGGTGGCCAGCAGGGCGTTATCTATCTTTTGTACCCTGGCCACCTCACTCAACCATGCTGAGATCAGCGTGATAGCAGGTCGGAGATGGCGTTCAACATCGTCAGAGTCCGAAACAGGTATATCCAGGGGATGCTCCTGACCAAAGCGGACAGCAGCCAAGATCTCTGTTCCGACGGCACCCCGTGTATGCCGTTCATCAACACCTCGGGACTGAGCTAATTCGCTGATTGAGGCCGGCTCGCGTTGCGCTATTCCCTGCAATGCCAAATCAGGCAAAACCTGACGCGGAGGAATGTCGCTCGCCATCGCCCGCCGTTCTCGCCACTCAGCCAAGGACGCTAAGACACCCCGGGTTCGCGGCTTCAATGCCCGCACATCTTTCTGCTTCTGCCAAGCGTCTGCTGGATCTCCAGGTCCAACTTTACGGTTGCGTAATTCCTCGCAAGCATCGAGGGCCCATTGCGTGCGTCCAAGTTCATCCAACTTCGCGGTTAATAAATCGTGGAGTTCAAAAAGGTGTTCAACATCAGAGGCCGCGTAGGACTTTTGTCCATCCGTTAATGGACGGCGTAACCAGTCTGTCAATCGGTCTCCTTTGGGGAGCGCAATCTTCAGTTCGGCATTAACCAAAGAGGCTAAGGACGGAGTTGAGTAACCAAGGAATCCCGCTGCGACTTGGGTGTCAAAGATTCGATGCGGAATGACACCGATGGCATGTGACAAAACATCAAGATCTTGTTGAGCCGCATGCAGCACGATGAGATGATCTGGCCCAAAAATTTGACTTAGCATGCGCGCATCACAAGACAATGGGTCAACGATCGCAAGACCATCGCTCCAAGCCAGTTGCACTAATGCCAATCGCGGAAAATAGGTCTTCTCACGGTGGAACTCGGTGTCTAAGGCGACTCTCGTCTCGGTCTTCAAACCATCAAGCAACGCCTTCAGATCACGATCATTATCAATCCACGAAAAACTCACGTCGGATTATCCCCTTCAATGACATCGCGACCACTGTCTAACCATGCAAGTGTGCCACCGGCAATATTTACGACATTCAAGGATTGCCCTGCCAAATATTCACAGGCCTGAGCACTCCGGCCGCCAACTTTGCAGATCAAGTATGTAGGTGATCCATCCGCGCTGACACACTCTTCAACACGATTGGGTATCTCCTGCAAAGTTATGTGCACCGCTCCAGCCACATGACCAGATTGATACTCATCGAGCTGACGAACATCAATTAAGTGAATGCCGCCCTCAAGTAAATGTGCTAACTCTTCAACTGAAATCTCGGAAGGATACGCGGGCATTAGTACAAACTAGCGGAGTCACGACTTGAGTCTGCTGAAGTCCTCAGGTGTATTAAAATTGGCAAGGTGGCTGAAGGGTACGAGAACTCGCAAGGTTCGCAGACCCTTGACAACATCGCTCACCTTGCGCTCTCCCGCAGCCACGGAGCGATTCACGATATCCAAGGTGCTTGACACTCGCCATGCTGAGCAAAGGGGTTGGTTGACCTCAAAGTGTGTGTCATCTGTTGAGTATGCGTACACCAGATCATCCTCACTTTGGCTCATAGCAAGATACAAAGCATCAAAATCATCTTTGGTGACCATGAAGAGGTCAACCGCAAGAATAAATGCAATTCCATCCTGGGCGTTCTTGAGGGCTGTGGCAATCCCGTCAAGGGGACCTTGTCCCCCATCTTGATCCTCAAGGTGGACCCAAGGATACGAAGCGAATAGTTCTTTATTCCGACCGACAATGAAAACGCCATCTGGGCATAGATCTTGCAAAAGCCGACACTGACGCTCGACCGCCGACTGAGAAGAGACCGGAAGGAAGGCTTTGTCAACACCCATGCGGCGGCTATTACCACCAGCCAAGACATAACCTCGGCGACGCATCGACTATGTCAATCCCTCGTGATGGCTGCGGGGACCCCTGATGGGTCAAGTTGCAACAAGAAAATGATGCACCGCTCGGCTTCGTCAGTTTCTCCAATCAAAGCGGCCATTTGCTGTAGTCCATGAAGACAACGCAGAAAGCCTTGATTCGAGGGCTGATCCCAACGAACATAGCCGGAACCACGCCAACCATTTTGCCGCAAAGTATCTAATCCACGGTGATAACCAATGCGATAATACGCATATCGCTCCAAAGTATCTCTTCCGCT
>CAMAYS010000175.1:0-3967 GCA_945862545.1 Bifidobacterium breve
GTTGGTTTTGTATTTGAGGGACGACCGAATGTTTTTGCCGATGCGACGGGTGTTTTGCGTTCTGGTAACACTGTCGTGTTTCGAATCGGCAGTGATGCGTTGGGCACCGCTAGGGAAATTATGGCTAGCGCTCTCTTGCCGGCGCTGAAGTCAAGTGGGCTTCCTGATGGCGCAGTTCAGTTGATTGATTCGCCTGAAAGATCATCTGGCTACGCGTTGTTCTCCCATCACGGGCTTTGCCTTGCTGTGGCTCGCGGAAGTGGACAAGCAGTCAGCCAGTTAGGTGCGGTTGCTCGCCAATCTGGCATACCAGTGAGCTTGCATGGAACTGGTGGGGCGTGGATCCTGGTTGCTGACTCGGCCTCACCTGAACGCGTCACGGCTTGCGTTCGTCATTCGCTTGATCGCAAGGTGTGTAACACCGCCAATGTCATTTGTTTGCCCCGCTCACCAGGCCTCTTAGCCGCAGTACTACAGGGGATCGCCCAGGCATCTGCATCAAGGTCCACTCGAGCAGTTATCCACTGTGCTTCGGTTGACGACGAACTGAAAATCGAGCAGAGTTTGAAGCAACCCGATGAAGTTGAGCTGCATGTGCATCAGGGAGACAACCATTTGGCCGAAGAATGGGAGTGGGATCAGCAACCTGAAGTATCCATTCGCTTCACGGAGTCGCTTGAGGAAAGTTGCGAGTTGTTCAATACCTATAGTCCTCGATTTGTGGTCGGTGTTATCTCTGAGGACGATAGAGATTTTGAGATTGTCTATCGGCTCTGTGAGGCGCCCTTTGTCGGTGATGGATTCACTAGATGGGTAGACGGTCAATATGCCTTGGCACGTCCTGAACTCGGTCTGTCGAATTGGCAACACGGCCGGTTATTCGCTCGTGGTGGAATATTGTCTGGCGACGGAGTGTTTTCGGTGCGTTATGTGATGCATCAGAAGGACTCGGCGCAGCACCGTTAAGAAGTCAAACGTGAAAGTAGATTCTCAATCATCTGTGACTCACGACCTGTTTTTGCTTCGTGATTGTCTGCGATGGAAGCCAGTTTTGTCATTGTGTTCACAGCGAAAAATCTGATGGGCTCAGGTTCCCATTTTCGAGAGATGTGATTGACCCACGGAAGAGTGGTGAGATGGCTTTGTTGTCCGCTGATGAGGTCAGTCAAGGTGCGAGCAGCCAAATTGGCTGTGGCGACACCATCACCGACGTATCCGCCAGCGGTAGCGATCCCTGTGGCGCGATCAAAGGTCACCGAACTGTGCCAATCACGCGCCGCTCCTAATGGGCCACCCCAGTGGTGAGTAAACGCAGTGCCATGAAGAATGGGGAACAATTCCAGCAGCGTGTGCTGCAGCATTTCGCGCACCTTTATATTGCGATCGAATTGCGGACGAATCGCAGAGCCGAAATGGTACGGAGCACCTCGTCCGCCGAAAGCGAGTCGACCATCAGCTGTTCTTTGACCATAGATGATCATATTTCGACCGTCATTAAATGTTGTGCGGTCCTTTAAACCAATGTCATCCCACAACGTCCGCGTGAGAGGTTCGGTTGCGATCATTAAGGAATACAGTGGCAAGATCTCCCGGCTGTGACCTTTCAATGAAGAAGTGAAGGCCTCTGTTGCCCGAATAATGACCCCAGCATCAATGTCGCCTTTGTTTGTGTGCACTCGAGTGGGGGAGAGGGAGCGCACTTCCACTCCTTCATAAATTTCTACACCCCGTTGCCGAAGACTTTGTGCTAATCCATTCACCAATTTTCTCGGATGTAAAACTGCACTGTCCGCATCAAAAACTGCCGATAGCGCTCCCTGCATGTTGACAACTGAGCGAGTTTCACTCGCTGAGAGAATTCGTAGATGATCGGCATCAATGTTAAATCTGCGAGCCGTATCTACCCGTGTACGTGCTTTTTGTAACTGCGATTGGGAACGACAAACATCAATTGATCCACCTTTGTGGAAATCACAATTAATGCCAAGTGCGGTGATTTGGTGATCAATCTCATCAACGGTCTCATGCATTGCACATTGCATCGCCGTAGCGAGAACGGCACCATGGGACTTCTCCAGCGATTCAAGAGACATCGGTAGCAACGATGAGCACCACCCACCGTTTCGACCACTCGCCCCAAATCCCACCGAGTTTTTTTCCAATATGCATATTTTCCACTGCGGAAAACGTTGCTCTAGGTAATGAGCCGACCAAAGCCCAGTCAATCCAGCGCCAACGATCACGACATCTGCCGTGGAGGGAATGGAATCCGCCTCGATGCAGGGTTGTGCAGAGGAGTATTCATCCCAAAGGCAACCTGGCAAAGTCGTCATCTGCCTACCTTAGGCACAAAAGACGATGTTATCGATCAACCTGATGCCGTCAATAGTGCCGGCAAAAAGCAGTACATCACCGAAATGGACTTCCGAGACATTGTCAAGAGTCTGCGCATCCACGATTGCGATGTAATCAATCTCAATTTCGCCGATACAGGTCTGGCGGGCGGCCTCAATCAATTCTTGTGTGTCGCGAATTCCAGATTGGAAAAGAAACAGAGAATGGAAAAGCCCTTGCGAGATTGAAATTGCGCGTTGTCGTGACTCTGCACTCAGGCGAATATTTCGACTTGAGAGCGCCAATCCATCCTCTTCGCGAATTGTCGGTGCCATCACCATGTCAACCGGGATATCAAGATCGTTGACGAGTTTTCTCAAGACAGCAAACTGTTGGAAGTCCTTTTGACCAAAGATCGCGATATCTGGAGCCGATGCAGTTAATAGTTTTGTCACCACCGTTGTCACGCCCGAAAAATGCCCAGGCCGAGAGGCACCCTCAAAGCGTGCGGTGAGGCCCGAAACCTCGACAGATGTCCCAAATGAATCGGGGTACATGCTTTTGCTGCTAGGCATATACAGGGCACTGACGCCACTCGAACGACATATTGCAATGTCATCATCAAGAGTCACGGGGTACGTCTCGAAGTCCTCTTTGTTATTGAACTGCAACCGGTTCACGAAGATACTCACGATGACAAAATCGGCGTGTTGCTGTGCCACATGAATAAGTGAGCGATGCCCCTCATGAAGGGCGCCCATTGTTGGAACGAGGGCAACCTTCAGGCCGCCTTGCTTCATCGAACGAGACAGATCACTTAGTTCTCTCGCTGTCTCGACAATTCTCATGGAGGTCAGTGAAATGAATGTTCGTCGTCTGGAAAGATTCCGGACTGCACATCACGGATAAACGAGCGAGTCGCTTCAATCGTGGGTGTACGAATATCCGTATAGTGCTTGGCAAAGCGATACTTTGAATCACAGATTCCGAGCACATCGTGAAGAACGAGGACCTGTCCATCGCAGTGGACTCCCGCACCGATACCAATTGTTGGGATGCTCACCTTTTCGGTTATTTCCTTAGCGAGTTCCATTGGCATGCCCTCAAGGACGACGGCACAAGCACCAGCCTGCTCAACGGCGTGCGCATCTTCAAGGATTCGTTCACGTCCGCCAGCTTCCATTCCTTCTGAGCGACCCTGAATTCGAAATCCGCCCATGCGATGAAGACTTTGTGGGGTCAATCCGATGTGACCGATCACGGGTATGTCCACGCGAGTAATGGCGGCGATGGTATCTGCCATGTGTACGCCACCCTCAAGCTTGACGCATTGTGCGCCATTCTTCATCAGTTCAATTGAAGAATGAACCGCCTGCTCTGGGCTGACCTGATATGAACCGAAAGGAAGGTCGCCGACAACGAGAGCTTTGGTGCGAGCACGCGCCACGCAACGAACGTGGTAAGCCATTTCTTGTAGATCAACCGCGAGCGTATTATCCGTGCCCTGCACGACCATACCCACTGAATCTCCGACGAGAATCATGTCGATTCCCGCAAGATCAACCAGTCTCGCGAAGGTGAAGTCATAGGCGGTGATCATCGTCATTCGCCGACCTTGTGTTTTCCAACTGGC
>CAMAYS010000176.1:0-3964 GCA_945862545.1 Bifidobacterium breve
TAACGCAGGTATGCCCGGCCCATATGTTGGGCAACAGGTTCAAACCAGTGGTCGCTCACAGTCCTTACGACTTTGCCTCTGCCCAGGTGGAACCCCACGCCGAATTGACGGCCAGTGGCACATCAAGTTTCGTGGCTTGCTCCATAATCCGCAAGACCAGCGCGTCAACAACTTCCACCTCGTTCAACGGAGACTCCACGAGAACTTCGTCGTGTACCTGCAGTACGAGACGACTTGCCAAAACCGAGTCACTCAGGGCTTGGTCAATACGAATCAAAGCGATTTTAAAAATATCGGCAGCCAATCCTTGAATCGCCGCGTTCATCGCTTGACGCTCTCCCGCTTGACGGATGCGGAAATTAGAACTGTCGAGTTCTGGTATCCGCCGTCTCCGCCCAAAAAGTGTCTCGGTATATCCACGACTCTTGGCTTGCGCCACCGTGTGATCCATATAGGACTGAACATTTGGGAACGCAGCGAAGTAGGCATCCAAAATAGTTGCTGCCTCATCAGTACGAATACCAAGGCGTTGACCGAGCCCGAAAGCTTCCATGCCGTAAGCGAGTCCATAGGAAACCATCTTCGCTTTAGAGCGCTGCTCATGGGTCACCGCCGACTCTTCGACTCCAAAGACACGAGCCGCTGTTGCGCTGTGAACATCTTGACCACTAGTGAATGCGGCGATCAACCCTGGATCTTGAGCCAAGTGGGCGATACAACGCAATTCAATTTGGTTGTAGTCAGCCACCATCAATCGACATCCTTCGCTGGGCACAAACGCCGTTCTAAAGATCCGGCCCTCCTCAGTGCGCACAGGAATATTGTGCAAATTCGGCTGGTCGCTTGATAGACGCCCAGTACGAGTGACCGTCTGATTAAAAGTTGCGTGAATCCTTCCATCAGCAGCGACTTCAGACAACAAGCCCTCACCATACGTACCCCGAAGTTTCTCTACTTCGCGATAACGCATCAAAGGATCAATGAATTCCGGCCACGAATCGCGCAACTTTTCCAAAGTTGCCACATCAGTCGAGTAACCAGTTTTAGTTTTTCTTGGAGGAGCCAGACCACGTTCCTCAAATAAAATCTTGCCAAGTTGTGCGGGTGAATTGGTATTAAACGGATGACCGACGACGGCCTGCAAGGCAAGAGACAACTCGCCCACTTCAGCCGTCAAACGCGCGGCAATAGCTTTGAGTTGCACTTCATCAACAGCAATGCCCAAATGCTCCATCCGCGCCAGCACCCTCACTAAAGGGTTCTCCATCTCTTGATAGAGAGTCAGCATGCCGTTCGTTTGTAAAGCCACTGTGAGAGCCTGAGCCACATGTGCAATGGCTAAACAATCGCGACCGGCGCGTTGCGATTCGTCAATCGCAGTGCCTCCAAGATCAAGTTGCCCAGTAGTTGCTGGATCATCTTCGGGGAATCGCTCCGAGGAATAACGCTCTACTAAATCAACTAAGGAGTAACGACTTTGCGCAGGATCTATGAGATAAGCAGCGATTGCCGTATCGAACTCCAGACCTTGCATGTCAATACCGAGAGCAAGCAAAGAACGCAGCATGGCTTTAGCATCGTGAGCTCTAAATTTGCAGTGAGATAAGGCCGCAGAGATGCGTGGATCACGCAAAAGAGCACTCGGTATCCACAGAGTTGAAGACTGCTCAATGTGATGGCTTAAAGAGATCCCTAGCAACTCAGAACGACCAGCGTCACCTGCCCATTGCGCGGCTATATCGACAACGCGATCATCTCCAAGAACTTCGAGAACAGCGCCGACATCAACAGCGACCGTTACTTCGGCATGTAAATACTGCACATCTTCGGGCTGCGAAGAAAACTCAGTGGCTGTGTCCGACGCAGTATGACCGAGCAACTTTTGCACCTCGCGAAAACGTGCCGCCATTGATTTAAATTCTAGAAAATCAAATAATCGCTGAACCTCTGCTTGATTCGGAGTGACTGCTAAGGCAGTCAAGTCGACATCAATCGGTGCATCATGGCGCAGCGACATCAGTTCCTCATTTTTCCTCGCCAATTCTTCGTTCTCAATCAGCGAGGCCCTCAGTTTCGGTGTCTGGGCATCCGCATGCGCGAAAATTCCGTCCAGGCCCCCATAGGTGGCAATCAACTTTGCCGCCGTTTTTTCGCCCACCCCTGGCACTCCTGGAAGATTGTCGCTGGGATCACCGCGCAAAGCCGCATAGGCGACATATTGAGCAGGAGTCACGCCAGTTCTCTCAAGAATCCCTGCTTCGTCATATAACGCGTAATCTGACACCCCGCGTTTGTTGTACAAAACGCGCACGTGAGGGTCACGCACTAACTGATAACTATCACGATCGCCCGTCACAATGATCACCCGAAAACCAACATCAACGGCTTGATCAGCCACCGTTGCAATCACATCATCTGCTTCAAAGCCAACGAGTTCGGTGATGGCGATTCCCATTGCTGTGAGGAGTTCTTTGACGATCCCCATTTGCTGCCGCAAAATATCGGGCGAGGCCTCACGTTGCGCCTTATAAGTGGGCTCAGCGATGTGTCGAAATGTTGGCTCAGGTCGGTCAAAGGCAACAATGATTCCGTCTGGACGGTGATCCTTGAGCAAGGTCAAAACCATAGATGTCATTCCGTACACGGCATTGGTCACTTGCCCACTGGCTGTGATCATGTCCGTAGGGATGCCATAGAAGGCTCGATAGGTCAGTGAGTTTCCGTCGAGAACAAGAAGTGTCTTATCTGCTTGATTCAAGGTTTTAAATCTCCGGATAAAATCTTCTCTGCCACATCGCGCATACGTGAACGCTCCGTCATCGCCGTTTGCTGGATAAAAGCAAAAGCCTCTTGCTCCTTCATAGCGAACTCGTCAATCAAGCGACCCTTTGCTCTGTCAATGATTTTGCGAGCTTCTAACTTCTCTTCCAAAACATCATTCTGTTCACTCAGTGCCTGCAATTCCCGAAAGCGGGCAATAGCCATTTCCATGGCTGGTATCAGATCACTTTTCTGATACGGCTTAACAAGGAAAGCCAAAGCGCCGGCATCACGAGCTTGCTCAATGATTTCCCGCTGGCTAAAAGCAGTCAGGACTAGGACACCACAAATTCTTTCATCGCCCACCTGTCGAGCAACTTCAAGCCCATCCATACCCGGCATCTTGACATCGAGAATTGCTAGATCTGGTTGAAGTTCGCGAATCAGTTTGAGCGCCTGGTCTCCTCGACCGGCCTCACCCACGACCTCATAGCCCTCTTCCTCAAGAGTCTCACGCAGGTCCAGACGAATAATCGCTTCATCCTCTGCAATGACAACACGAATACTCATATGTTCATTCAACCACTTCTGCGAGGTCCGAGCCTCAATGACCGATTTTGTCGAGCAACTGATCTTGTTTGATGAGTAATTCTGAAATACTGACCTCCACACTGTGGCGATGGCGAACCATTGCATCTCGGTGCAAACTGGCTTCACGGTATTCCACGGCCGAACCTGGGGTCTCCGAGACGAGGGACCGAAGGGCTTTATCGTCAGCGTCGTCACTCAAATGCGCCAATTGTTCTTCGACGATGGCCAATTCTTCTTTGAGCGCTCTGAGGCGCGCTGAAGTTTCTCGTAAACGCCGTTCAACAAGTCGTTGACCCATGGAAATCAGCCTACGGAACCCACAAGTAGATGGCAGATCGAAATACGCGAGAAATCCCCTCGTCAGAGTAGATTTCCTTAAAAGTTGTGCCCCGGGTGGGATTCGAACCCACACCGTACGGAGTTTGAGACCGCTGCCTCTGCCAGTTGGGCCACCGGGGCGCCCGATCAGACTAGCCCCAAGATGCGTTTTTCACCCGCATCAATCATCACCCGATTTCGCCGTTACCCGTCGGTAGCACCGATTCCCTTGTGCGTAGCGTCTAACTTCTAGGGGTGCTCGCTTTTACTTTTCCAGGTCAGGGATCTCAACGCC
>CAMAYS010000177.1:0-3954 GCA_945862545.1 Bifidobacterium breve
CGTGTGGATCATCTCGAACAGCCCGTCTTCGCTTGGCAATAAAGCTCTCAGTTTTTCTGGCGTTGCCAGACTCGCCATGCCAGCCATATGAAAAGAAACTGGAATGGCAATCGGCCATAAGACACGATCTGCTTGGAGAAGGGTTCATCACGCCAGTCCCACGCCATATACACATTGGCTGGATATACGCCGATAAATAATGCGATAGCGGCGGCGGCCCCCCATCGCCGAGAACGTCGCCACAGCAACATCGGTCCAACAACCAGTTCGACTACTCCGCTGGCGTAAGTCCAAAAACTTTCGCTTAAAGGTAAACGCGGTGGGACGATGTCATTAAAGAAATCGGGATTGGCAAAATGCATGATTCCGGCAAGTGTGACAAATCCGCCAAGGACTAAGGCCACAACATCGCGCTGTGCAGGCGATGGTTTACCTGCGAGTGAGGAATCATTCATATTCCAAGTCTAATATTTCTTGCCATATGAATCTTGTCTCGGATGCGACGCTCAATACATAACGCCATCACTAGTAGGGCAATAGCCACAATGCCATCCAGCCACCAGTGGTTGCCTGTTGCTGAAACTGCGATCATTGTGAGCACTAGATGTCCAAGAAAAATCCATCTCCAACGGCTAGTACTCGCGGACACGATCCCCAAAGAGACAACAGCTGCCCAGCCGACATGAATTGACGGCATTGCCGCAAATTGATCCGAGACACCCGTGCCAACTGGCCCATATACCGATAGTCCAAACCTCGTCGCAAGGTCCACATAGCCAAGATCAGGTAAAAAACGTGGCGGTGCCACGCGAATGAAGCGGATGACAAGACAGGCCCCCGTGAGAATCGCTAAACAGTTCCGCCAATGTGAGTACACATCTCGGTGGCGAATAAACAGCCATATCAAAAAAATGACTAACGCAGGGATGTGCAAGATTGCGTAATAAAAATTCATTGCCTGTGCCAGCCATTGATGATCGAGGACAAAGTGTTGCAGCGAAAGTTCGGATGGAAAAAATAGATCCTGTTGAAGTTGATTAATAACTCGGGCCCGTTCAATCGCGCCTTCGGGCTGATCAAGAGGAAGAACGCGTGCTAATCGCCAAAGGGCGTAAAGCACAGACAACAAAGAGACTTCGGTGCACGCCGAAATGATTGATGAGCGGACCCGAGTAAGCGGTAGACGACGCAACACAATGACCAGAGCACCGCTGGCCACGGCTATCACGATCGCTTGATCCCAAGTCACCCACTTCATCCGCCGCCTCCTACATCAGGACTTCACACTTTGTGCGCCCGGAGGGGCTCGAACCCCCAACCTTCTGATCCGAAGTCAGATGCTCTATCCATTGAGCTACGAACGCGTCCTTATATCTTATTTGCTCGAAAGCCCTTCACCACTCTTGCGGCACGCCAAAACGTTCAATGTATGGTGCAAATCTTTGACGCAACACCGCCGGATCAATGCTGAACTCCGTGAAGTCGTAAATTACTTTGCCATGCCGATCACGTTCGTGAGTCGCTTTGTATCCTGCATGGGCAGCCTTGGCCCGGTCATCAAGTGGCTGATCAGCCAATGCATAAATCCGTTGAATCATTGCCAGATCGTCACTCATGAGATCTTGGAACAACACATCCAAACAACGCGAATCGGGCACAGTTTGACGATCTCGCAGAATTGCATCCAACATCTCTGCGTTCAGACCCGACCAGAAACCACCAACGGTCGCTGGGTCAATCTTTTCCAGATGCAATCGGGCCGTGTACGTCATCATGGTGATCAACGACAGCGTCACCGGAACAGGGTCGCGATGGGTGAGCAAGATCACAGCGTCTGGGAAAACAGTATTCAATGTTCGGAGTTGTTCAAGATGTTGCGGAGACTTCAAAATCCAGCGCTCTCCTCCGCGTAAAAATGTCAGCGCTTGAAGAGTCGTCTTGAGATATTCATAATGCGGCACATGGTCGTGGTTTTTGTACCATTCGCGCCATGTTGGCATCGGCGCAATGGTGTCAAAATACATCGTGCATAAAGAGTTGGCTAGTAACTGAATTTCTTCATGCACATGCTCAACCGTCATCTCGTGCATCCGATTGAAATGCGGCATCGCTTGATCAGCGAAAGCGAGTCCAGCGGCACAGCGTTCAATACGTGGATCAGGAATAAGTCCCACTTCGTGCGGTAGCGGAATCGGCTGCTGAGATTCCCAATAGGGCAAGGACCGTAGCGCTGGATCCGCCGCTAACAAATTGTGCAGGTGAGTGGTCCCCGTGCGAGGTTGCCCAACGATGATGATTGGACGCTTGATCTCAATGTCCTTAATCTCAGGATGACGAGACAAAAGATCGGCCAAGAGAAGTCGGTTCTTCAAAAATCCGACAAGTTGCGTGTGCACACTCACATGCCCCATCCCCGACAAATGCGCCTCTGAGTTCAAACAGCGGACAAGCACACTCAACGGTTCAACAAACTCCGAAGGACCAAAGTCGGTGAATGAACCACCCAATTGCTCAATCGCTGCAGCCTGCATAGCTTCAACCTCCAGCGGCAACATGTCGGCAAATTGAGCCGCCCCAGCGAACATCTCTGCCACTTCAGGTGAAAACTTTGGCGACGCTAAATCATCAAGGCGTAAAGCAGGAATAGTCACAGGTCACTCCACTGGACGACGGTGGCTTGTGGTGTTTCAATCTCTCCCTCAGGTAAGAAAAAACGCCAAAAGACTGAGCCGTACATCCGTCCTTCCGAGTCCAACCAGTTAGGTACTCCAGGATCACTGTGGGCAATCACCATACGAAAACTTCCGTCTGCTTCAAGTTGAGTGTTGGCACGATTGCGGCTCACTGGTCGATTGACATAATCAAACATCTGTGAAAAGCGAGTCCATAAACAAACATTGGCGAAACGACAATCTGGCCAACGCCCAGTGATCACTAAGGCCTGATCGGGTCCGATCACAAACGGTGCCATTGAGTAAGCGGCATCAGCGGCTGCCAATGCAAGAGTGCCCGGCTTTTCCGGCTGATGAAAAAAATTGGGAGTCGTAGAAACCCACGATGGCATGATTTGCCCTGGCTTTATTCCGTCAACAGTTTTTGTTCGTACATGATTGATCACGCGTTGCAGGGCTGCGGCCATACGCTCGTCATCCCACTTAGGTGGCGGTTCAACAGGTGATGTGCTCTCAATGCTCAGGGGTACGTGCAAGGTTTGTGAGACGGCAGCTGGAGACGCCCACTCAAAATAATGGCGTGTGGTGATACGTCCACCGGCTTCAGGCAATGCCAACCAGTTGCGACTTCGTTGCGGACCGCCCAACCAAATTTCATAATCACCGTTGCTGTCAGCGTCAATCTCAGTGTCATTAAGTACGCCAGCCAAACCCGTGGGATAATTGCCGTCGTGCCCACCCGCTTCGACGGTGAAAGATGTGTACACCGCTCCTGCGAGGTTTCCGCGCACTCGATATTGCAAACTTCCTGACACTGGCGCTTCAAAATACAGAGCATCGGGGTTATCGCCGGTGAAGCTTCGCGTCGGACTTACAATGCGACGGAAAACGGGACGCTGAATATCAAACTCCTGATGTGAATACAGCGCACTCTGCAAAATGTGCGTCAGATTGCGAAAGCCATCTGGCAGATCGCCATCCATCGTGATGCCCCACTCAGGACCCAACCATCGTTCACCAGCATCACGCAGCGAATCAAGTAAATGATTCCACGCCAACCGAGTCTGATCAGCCATTACATCCCCCTAGGACTAGTCACGAATAGTTGGAAGCCAGAGCAACAACCAAACCACCGCAAACTAACTTAATCGGCATGCCGGGCAATCACACAGCGCATGGAATGAGTAAAGAAGTGGCGCACTCGGCCGGAGTCGAACCGACAACCTTCTGATCCGTAGTCAGATGCTCTATCCATTGAGCTACGAGTGCAACGCCTAACAGC
>CAMAYS010000178.1:0-3884 GCA_945862545.1 Bifidobacterium breve
GCAAAAGCAGCGCCCATCTCGATGGCGCAACACGCTAGGCCCCACTGATACACCCACAGGGAGTACGAGCGACCCAAGTTCAATAATGAATTCAGCGGCTTTGGCAGCCGCCCACGGTCAACGAGACCCATACAACTCCTTGTCCATTACACCCAGCGAAGGACTCCCTTGCGCCAGGCATAAACCAGACCCAATAGCAAAACTCCAACGAAAACGCCCATTTCAACTAAACCAAATCCTGCATACCGCTCAAGTTGAGTGGCCCACGGAAAAATAAACACGGCCTCAACATCAAAAATCACGAACAAAAGTGCGAAAACGTAATAACGAATTTGGCTCTGCGACCAGCCTTCACCAACTGGATCGACACCGCTCTCATAGGTCAAGAGTTTTTCCCGATTGGGCTTATTGGGTCGAATCAGAACAGATATGCCCAGCAATAGGGATGCCAACAAGAGGGCGATCAGCCCGAACCAAAAGACAACTAGATATGACCGCAAAAACTCTGACATCGGCTAAGACGCTACTACGGAGACGGCGATCACTCCTAACTTCTACCCCTGCGTGTGACAAGAGAAATCACATATCGTGAGTGGTTAATTCCAAAAACCAATCCACAATTTGATCGCTGTTTGCACGACTCTGGGACACGTTGTGTCGGGTCTGCTCCATCACTCCCTCAGGGGTCAAACCCACCGCCTGCAGATCATCAACTCCGATTGCGGAGGTCCAGCGCGCCAGCATTGATTCGTTGGCTTCTGGGTGAAACTGGGTGGCAAAGGTCCGACCCCCAAAAATGGCCTGTGGCCCAGCCGGACTATGCGCCAATTCCGTGAAATCTGGGGGTTTCTGGAAGGCATCAAAATGCCACTGAAGCCATGGTCCCGAGGCTATGACCTGCGGTAATGCACTTTCCACGAAGTGCCAGCCGACCTCTGGGTGCTCGGCTCGAAAGACCCGTCCGCCGAGCGCGTGGGCCACCATTTGGGACCCGAAGCAGATGCCAAAAATCGGGATCCCGCGCTGATGCGCCTGTTGGATGAGGGCGGCTTCGCGAGCCACGTTGTCCGAGATGCCATCCCAATAGACGCTCCATTCAGAGCCCAAAAGCAAAACAAGGTCATGACCCTCAAGTTCTGGCCATTCTTCGGGGTGCTCGCGGTGGGCCTCCGTGAAGGCAAATCCGTGATGACGGAACCTTTCCCCAACAAAACCACAGTCAGCATCGGCCGCATTGGCAATCACAATCGCACGCACCCTCATCACGATATGACCCGCAGCGTGAGTATGGTGAAGCAAGCATGACAATCGCCAAGATTTCTGAGCAAGACATTGCCCGAGCCCGAGAGGCTGGACTCGGAGTCGTCAAGCACACCCCAGTCACTGCCTCAGCCGCTCTCAGCGAACTCAGTGGCGGCGACATTGTTCTCAAAGCCGAAAATATGCAACGCACGGGAAGCTTCAAAATTCGCGGTGCGATGAGCAAGTTGGCCTCACTAGGTTCGCTTGCCGCGACAGGCGTGACAGCTGGGAGCGCAGGTAATCATGGACAGTCTCTGGCCTTTGCCGCTCGCCACTTCGGAATTCCGTGCGAAATCTTCATCCCCAAAAATGCCCCCATCGCCAAGATCGCCGCATGCCGCGCCTACGGAGCAACGGTCGTTGAGGGTGGAGATTCACTTGATGAAGCAGTTGCCAGTGCCAAAGAGCGAGCGCTGGAAAAAGGAATGCAATTTTGTCATCCCTACGATGATGCAGATGTTGTGGCCGGTCAGGCCACTCTCGGGCTCGAACTGATTGATGACATAGCGAACTTACGACGCGTCATCATCCCCCTCGGCGGAGGTGGGTTGGCAAGCGGTGTGGCGATCGCTCTCAAACAGCGTGACCCACGTATCAAAATCATCGGTGTTCAAGTTGAAGCCTGCGCACCATACGCAAACGGCATCACGCCAAATGGCCCGGTGTTCACATTGGCCGACGGAATTGCTGTGAAAAGACCTGGCGACATTACGCGACCACTGATTGAGCATTGGCTTGATGACATCGTGGTTGTCGACGAAGATGCTGTCGCTGACGCGATGGTGTTGTTGATGGAGCGATCAAAGTTGTATGTCGAAGGCGGCGGAGCAGTTGGAGTGTCAGCGTTATTGAGCGAACGTGTTGCCCCATCGCGGAGTGGAACGACGTGTGTTGTGTTGTCTGGTGGCAATGTTGATCTCGGTGTAGTGCCCGGACTCATTCGCCGATTTGAAACACAAGCTGGTCGTCGACTCATTGTGTTTGTCAAAGTGAGCGATCGTCCAGGTGGACTGGCGAAATTGCTGGCGATTTTTGCCGACGTTGGAGCCAG
Organism: Bifidobacterium breve; assembly: GCA_945862545.1. Lineage (GTDB taxonomy): Bacteria > Actinomycetota > Acidimicrobiia > Acidimicrobiales > Ilumatobacteraceae > Casp-actino8. The sequence continues at coordinate 2,354 of CAMAYS010000178.1, forward strand.
TGTGATTGATATTGATCATGTACGCGACGGAGTTGATCTACACGTTCGCGAAACTGGAGTCAACGCAGTGCTCGAAGTACGCGGACCCGAACACGCCGAATTATTGATTGACACTGTTCGTGATGCCGGTTACGACATCGTCCCGTTGTGATTCTGGTGCTGGATAGTGCCATATATGGCACTATCCAGCACCAGAATCACAATCATCCAAACGTTAGATTTCTATGCTTCGGCGACAAAGCCTTTGAAAACTCGCATGTATTCAATGAAGCCATCCGATAAACCTTCGGCACGCAAATCATCGGGGTGAATCGGCATGGGTCGCATTGCGAACTCAGGGTCGGCACAAGCTAGACGGGCAAAATCATGATGTGCAATTGCCGCCCGACCAATGATTGCGAAGTCGGCTCCATTATCCACGGCCCACTGCGCATCAGCAGCCGAATAAATCTTGCCTGCCACGCCCAGTCGCGTCATGCCACGTGGTGCTCCCGCAAATAATTCCATCAAGGTTTTGCCAGCAAACTCTTCATCGACTGCATCTTTGCAAATATCCCACATTGACATGTCGATGAAATCAATCTTCTTTGAATCAACTAGCCAGCCATAAAGTTCGAGCATCTCTGAGGTCTTCAAACCAAAACGTTCAGGCGAGAGCCGTACCGACAAGTTCAAAGATGAGCGACAATCACGACGAATACCATCAATGATGGCCAACAAAAATCCTGCACGGTTATCCAAACTTCCACCGAACTCATCGGTTCTCTGATTGATCTCGGGTGATAAGAACTGGCCAATCAAATAGCCGTGAGCGCCATGAAGTTCAACGCCTTCAAATCCCGCTTTTTCACAGCGCACCGCGGCATCAACAAAGGCGTTGATCACCTCGTACACCTCAGTATTCGTCATCTCCCGAGCGCCTGTAGATGAGTCCGGCGATGGACACAAGGGTGCCTCACCAATCAACTCGGCTGGCGATTTCGTACCGGCATGATGCAACTGGGCGATCGCAAAACTTTTCTCTTTTTTAATATCTCTCGCGAGACGTGAGAGACCAGCGGAATGCTCATCTCCAGAACACGCAAGTTGTCCCGCGAAGCCCTGCCCCAGTGGATGAACCTGCGCGGCACATGTCATCGTTGAGCCGAATCCACCTTTGGCCCGCATTGTCAGCCAATGGTGTTCCTCATCTGACAATGTGCCGTCGGGGTGACTTTGCTGATTGGTCAATGGTGCCAACATCAAGCGATTGGGCATGGAGGTACCGTTGGCGAAGGACACTGCATCTAGTAACGAAGACATATGACTATCTTTACCGCTAGCGGTGCTGGCAGAATGATCCTGTGAGACATCCGATCATCTTGATTGTGGGCCGAGAGATCGTTTGCCTTGAGGGTGCACGTGGTCTGGCTTATGGGACTGGGCAAACTTATTCACAAGCCATCACTCGCGCAGGTGGAATACCCATTATGTTGCCTCCGATTAGCGACCTCGCCGAGCGAATTGACTCCTTACTTGATTCTTGTGACGG
>CAMAYS010000179.1:0-3863 GCA_945862545.1 Bifidobacterium breve
TTGCCCTCTTGGACTCCCATCGATCCCAAAACCAGAATGAGGCAGCGACATATGCCCAGCCGGCGAGAATATCGGTGACATAGTGTTCGCCGAAGTACACCAAGGTGACTGCCATCGCAAAGGGAAACAAAAGCGCAGTCCAACGCATCCAGACTCGTGGAAATTTTCTCCAAAAGAAGACAACCACAAACAAGGCGAAGGCGGCATGCAAAGACGGCAGAGCAGCAGTGGGATTGGCCCATTGTTGACCTCGTAATAACACACTGCTGACAGTTTCAAGTCCGAGCCAACTCCAGCCACGTCCAGTTGTGCGTTGCAGGGGTTCGAGGATCTGATACCCGTATTTGTCGCTGGCTGCCATCCAAGGTGGCACAGTCGGAGCGACAATATAAGTCAGTACGCCAGCGAATAACACAGTGGCGAATCGCCGCATGTAGCGCACCCATTCATGGCGATAGCGAACCCATAGATAGACCGAGGTTGCTACGGGAACAAAAAAATGGGTGAAATACACCAAGGATCCAACGACGTCATACCAGCGAATCTGTTGATGCCAGAAATGTTCCTGTATCCAAACATTCGGGTCATGACCGATGAATAGAAATTTGTCAATGTTACGAGGCAATTCAACTTGCAGCGGAAAACCTAATGAGTCAGCTGTGCCGCGGCTGTAATCGTAAGACAACCACATCGCCGCATAAAAGAGAAGATCGCCAATCATTTGTAGTTGTTTACGTTTTGGCTGACCGACATTGCCGACAACGAAAGCAGCTGCAACCCAACTCAGGACTGCCATACGCGCCACAGGTAAACCATGTGTTTGAAATGACCAAAGAAATATCGCCCCGTAGGCGAGTAACAGCAATGATCGAGTTCTCTTGATGGTCAGATTGTTCATATGTGAACGACCAAAAATCGCCGACCGCTGAGGGTCGACATGTTGGGGCCTTAGGCGCTGGCTTGTTCGAGAGCCCTGCGCACCAAAACCTTGGCGAGATGGGTGCGGTATTCAACGCTGGCGTTGTTGTCCGGTGAAGGCTCGGCATCATCTGCGGCGAGTGCAGCAGCGTCAGCAATAGAGGCTCCACCAGCAAGAGCCTTGCTGACAGCGCTAGCCAAGATTGGAGTCTGACCCATATTCACTAAGGCCACACCCGAACCATGACTGCCTCGCCATGCGGCTACGCCGACGATTGCCCAATCTTGCGCACGACGATTGAACTTCTGGAAACTCCAGCCCGCACCATTCATTTTTGGTACGCGGATTTCAGTGAGCATTTCATCTTCCGCAAGGTCGGATTGCAAGAAACCGTGAAAGAAACTTGAGGCTGGGATTTCGCGCGTTCCATTCGGGCCTTGCACGACGTATGTTGCGCCCAACGCAAGGGTGGTTGCAGGAAGATCAGATGCAGGATCGGCATGAGCAATTGATCCACCGATCGTGCCGCGATGGCGAACCTGTGGGTCGCCAACATATCCGGCAGCGTGGGCCAAGAGTGGAGCATGTTGCGCCAACACGGCAGACTTCTCGACATCCATGTGGCGCGTCATCGCTCCGATTGCGATGTGATCTCCAGCATCTTTGATGTATGAAAGATCTGTAATACGGCCGACATCAACAAGAACTGATGGTGCTACCAAGCGCAACTTCATCAGTGGCAACAAACTGTGGCCACCGGCGAGGAACTTGGCGTCTGAACCATGCTGACCAATAAGTGAAATAGCTTCGGCGGCCGAACTGGCGCGAACGTAATCAAATGCTGCGGGGATCATTTCGTTTTCCTCACTTGCCTGCTGCGGCCAAAACGGCCTTGACAATGTTGTGGTATCCGGTGCAGCGACAGAGGTTTCCCTCAAGACCGATGCGCACTTCTTCCTCGGTTGGGTTAGGGATTTCTTTCAGCAAGCTCGTGGCTGCCATGACCATTCCTGGGGTGCAATATCCGCACTGCAGACCATGGTTTTCCATGAACGCTTGTTGCATCGGGTGGAGAGTTCCATCAGCAGCGGCCATACCTTCAATGGTGGTGATATTTGCACCGTCGGCTTGTACTGCAAGGACTGTGCAACTCTTGACGGCTTCACCGTCAATGTGCAAACTGCAGGCTCCACAGGACGAAGTATCACAGCCGATGTTGGTGCCGGTGAGTTCAAGAACTTCGCGCACATACTGCACAAGCAGTGTGCGTGGTTCAACCTCGCTGGTGTGCTTCTTTCCATTCACGGTGACTTGAATTTGCACGGTTTCATCCCCTTCAACAGCCGATGTCTGATTTGCACTGATGCAGATCAAATACCGGACGACCTATTCTGCCCGATCAGAGGTAAGCCTCAAGCACCGGACATCTCTACCGTAGACGCTCGATGACCTCGGCGGGAAGTGCTGGCAGTCCTGCCACCTCAAAACCAAATAAAGCGGCCGCTATGGCCTCCGCCCCATCGACCAGGCGGGGTCCAGGTCGAACAACGACGGCGTCCGCATCAATGGCCCAAATTGCCGCGCGCTGAGGCATCTGAGCGAGCACAGCCTGTGCTTGGGCGATGGCTCCGGGTAGCCCGTATCCACAAGGTGAGACGATGATGTGATCCGGGTCGGCGAGGCGAATCTGATCCCAGTCCGTGGGGACAGAGCGTTCTCCAGCAAGGGACAAAATCGGCTCACCGCCCGCGGCTACCACAATGTCGGGTACCCAATGACCGCCAACAAAAGGCGGGTCGATCCACTCAAGGATAAAAACTGTCGGTCGTTTGCGCCCGTTGAGATGACGTTCGGTTCGCTCTGAAAGGTTCTTCAATCGTTGATGTAGCGATCCCACGAGAGTCCGCCCGCGCTCGGGGACGCCAGCGGCATCTGCCACAGTTTGAACTGACTCGATCACTTCATTCAAAGTGTGGGGATCAATTTGTAGAACCGTGGCCTGGCAGTTCAGTCGGGCAACGGCTTTGTCGACCTCGCCGCTGGGAACTGCACACACGCGGCAGAGATCTTGGCTCAAAATGAGGTCTGGATTGCAACGTGCCAATGCCGCATCATCAAGGGAATACAACTCGTCACCTGCTGCCAGGCGAGTGCGTACGAGTTCGTCAATCTCCAGTGGCGTGAGATGTTTAGTATCCATGCCACCCACCACAATTTCTCGACCTTGACGAGCCTCGGCGGGGAAATTGCATTCAAAGGTGACGCCGAGAAGTTGCTCTCCTAAGCCAAGATCAAAAACAATCTCTGTTGTTGAGGGAAGCAAACTGACAATGCGCACGACGTCAGAGTATTCGCTGCAGGGGAAAAAGCGAGAGTTCGTCGTGACGAAATGTTCTCGTTATTGGTCGAACTTCTTGATGCCAGTCATCGCATACCAGGATGAAAGCAGGACTAAGACGGCGATGGCTAATAATCCACCCCAGGAACCTTCCCAAGTGACATCACCAAGGAAACCCTGTCGCGCAAGACGCAACACATTGGTCATCGGATTGATCCGCGCCACAGAACGCAACCAACCTGTCATTGCCGAAATAGGAACTTGTGATGTGGAGAGAAAAATTGTGAAGAAGATACCAAATTGAGTCAGTGTCGCAGCTCCAAGATTTTGCAGACGAAATGTCAATCCCAAAGCGAAGGCACAGGAAACGAGGCCGATACCAATTGCTGAGATCGCCAGGCATACAAGTGCTAATAGTCCGCCAGGAGTATTCATTCCTCCCAGAAATCCGACGATGATGACGAAGGCTACGGGCACGATGCAACGCACGATTGCCGCGGCGAGGGGAGCGGCGACCATCACCCAGCGACGCGTTGGAGCCAACAAGATGCGATCAAAGAAGCCAGTTTGCATGTCATTGATGAGACCGAAACTGACACCCACGGC
>CAMAYS010000180.1:0-3856 GCA_945862545.1 Bifidobacterium breve
CTAGCTTGGGACTTCTTCGCCAAACTTGGTTTACAGCAGATCTCTCTGCACCTCAACAGTCTCGGCGAACCCTCAGATCGAGAACGTTATATGCAGGCCTTGAAAGATTATTTCAGCAATAATCTTGAGCACCTGAGTCAAGCCAGTCAGGCGACCCTGACAAAGAATCCACTGCGCGTCCTGGATTCAAAACGACCTGAAGACCAACAAATCATTGACGGTGCTCCACGTATCTCCGATTTTTATAGCACCGAAGCGAAAGCACATTTTGACACCGTTCAAGAGGGATTGCGGGAACTCGGTATCGCTTTTGTCATCAATGAGAAGTTGGTGCGCGGACTGGATTATTACCGTCACACAACATTTGAGTTCGTGGGTGGAACTATGGATTCAGCGCAGAATGCCCTCGGTGGAGGAGGGCGTTATGACGGCCTAGTTGAAGCCTTAGGTGGTCCTGCAACCGCTGGTGTGGGATTTGCAATTGGTCTCGACCGCACGCTTTTGGCCTGTGATGATGAAGGTGTTTTCCTTCCCATGCCCGACGATGTGAGTGTCTTTGTCGTGGATATCACTGGCGGTCGACAAGCCATGTTGATCACCCATGAATTACGTTCCGCTGGTATCTCTGCGGACCGGGCTTATCAAGGTCGAAGTATCAAGAGCCAAATGAAATCCGCTGATCGAAGCGGTGCTGTTTTGGCAATCATCATTGGTAGTGATGAAGTTGACTCGTCTACCGCAATCATCCGACCACTGCGTTCTGACCAAGAGCAGTACATCGTCTCTCGTAAAGACTTACTCCCCACAATAACGAAAGCACTTTCATGACTACGCCAGAAGACAAGACCTCAATCCGCCAAACTTCAATGCGCTCACATATGTGTGGTGATTTACGCCCGAGTGAAATCTCCCAGACTGTGAGTGTTTGCGGTTGGGTAGCTAAAAGGCGCGAGCATGGGGACAGATTGGCTTTTGTTGACCTTCGGGATCACACTGGGATTATCCAATGCGTGATCGACAACGACGTTGATGTTCGCAGCGAATATGTTGTACGGATTACCGGAGTGGTGCGTTCACGACCACAAGGAACAATCAACAGCAATATTGCGACTGGCGAAGTAGAAATCGGTGATTGTGTTGTAGAAGTTCTTCGTTCGGCCGAGGCCCCACCATTTCCAGTTGACGCACGCGCCGATGATGTAGACGAAAATGTTCGTTTGCAATATCGCTACATTGACATTCGCAGAGAACGTATGCAACGCAATTTACGGACACGAGCCAAAGTCAACTCTGCGGTCAGGGCTTCCATGGAACGTCAGGGTTTTGTTGAGGTTGAGACTCCGATGTTGGTGCCCTCAACACCCGAGGGTGCTCGTGAGTTCCTAGTTCCCTCACGTAAAGAACCAGGCTCCTTTTATGCTCTGCCACAGAGCCCACAGTTGTTCAAGCAATTACTGATGGTCGCCGGAATTGATCGCTATTACCAGATAGCACGTTGTTTACGCGACGAGGATCTGCGAGCAGATCGACAATATGAGTTCATGCAGTTGGATGCAGAAATGAGTTTCGTCAATCAAGACGATGTTCTTGAGGCGATTGGTGAAGCGGTCGTTTGCGCGGCCGAAGCTGTGACTGGAGTTCGACCTGACCCCATTGAGCGAATCACATGGCGACAGGCCATGGAGCGGTTTGGTGTCGATAAGCCCGATCTTCGCTTCGGTATGGAATTAACAGAACTAACTTCCGTATTCGTCGGCACCGAATTTAAGGCCTTCGCTGGCGCATCATCAATCAAGGGCATACGTGTTGAGGCCAAGGCTGAAGAATTCGGTCGCAATAAACTTGATGCCCTCACTGATCGTGCGAAAAAAATCGGCGCCAAGGGTCTTGTTTGGATGAAGGTTGCAGCAGATGGAACTTTGGAATCTCCTGTTGTGAAATTCCTTTCTGCCACTGAGCAATCAGCGGTGATAACTGCCCTTCAGGGCGCTCCAGGGGACTTGTTATTGATCGTTGCCGATGAATGGGAAATGACTTGCGAAGTCCTCGGGCAGTTGCGCAATGATCTTGGCCGTCCTCCTGTACACCAAGGTCCGTACCGCTATGTTTGGGTCACTGAGTTCCCGCTTTTCGTGGGGATTAACAAAGAGACTGGTCAACCCAAGCCAGGACACCACCCTTTCTGCCAACCTCATCCAGATGACCTGCATATGTTTGAGTCGGATCCGATGTCAGTGCGATCAATGGCATACGACCTAGTACTCAATGGTTGGGAATTGGGTTCGGGTTCCATTCGAATTCACGAACCTGATATGCAACGCCGAGTTTTCACTGCTCTCGGAATCAGTGAAGAAGAAGCGAATCGCAAGTTTGGATTTTTCCTCAAACCCTTCACCTATGGTGCACCACCCCACGGAGGGTTCGCCTTCGGCTTAGATCGCCTCGTTGCCATTTTGGCAGGGGAAGACAATATTCGTGAAGTCATTGCATTCCCCAAGACACAAAGTGGGCAGGATCCGATGACTAATGCTCCGACCCGCGCCGAACCCAAACAACTTGAAGAATTAGGCATCCGGGTACTGCCTCCAAAGGCCTGACATGCCAACCCAGAAATTCCGCGCTGGAGTAGTTATTGCGATCCGTCGCGAGAACGGCGATCTGATGTGCTTCCAACGTTCGGATGTGGTGGATTCTTGGCAACTTCCGCAAGGAGGAATCGACGTAGGTGAGATGCCTGTAGATGCCGCTTGGCGTGAATTGGCAGAAGAAACTGGGCTGACACGTGGCGATGTTCATTTAGTCAGCGAGTTACCTGAATGGATCACCTACGAATATCCAACGGCAGTTCGCGAGGCTATGCCCGATGGTGGCAAGCGCATCGGACAGACGCAAAAGTGGTTTCTATTCGGTCTTCTTGATGAGCCAAATATTGAGCCGAAACCAGATGGAGTGGAGTTTGTTGGCTGGCAATGGATGGATCCTCACCATCTCCTTCATCACGTCGTCAACTTTCGACAAGACTCCTACGGGCGTGCTTTTTCTCGATTGCTTCCATGAGCGATCTCTTTAGCGCTGCAGCCAAGGAGCAACTTGCATCCCAGGCCCCGTTGGCGGCACGGTTGCGACCACGCACTATCGACGATGTTGTCGGTCAAAAGCATTTGTTAGGAGTCGGTCGACCGCTACGCATACTTGTCGAACAAGACAAACTCAGTAGCGCCATCTTTTGGGGTCCACCTGGAACCGGTAAAACGACTCTGGCATTGGCGGTTGCGGGCACAACGAAACGTGCCTTTGAGCAGTTGTCAGCAGTCACCGCTGGCGTGAAGGATGTACGCGAAGTCATCGATGCAGCGCGCCAGCGCCTCGGGAGACACGGTCAAGGAACTATTTTGTTTCTCGATGAAATTCACCGTTTTTCGAAATCTCAGCAAGATGCTTTGTTGCCTGCCGTCGAAGAAGGAACACTCACCCTCATCGGCGCCACAACGGAGAATCCCTTTTTTGAAGTCAATGCTCCATTGCGTTCCAGAAGCACCTTATTTCGCTTAGAACCCTTGGATGGCGAAGCGATGAGGACTTTAATCACGCGGGGATTATTAGCCCTTGGCACGACGGCCTCTCACGAGGCCCAAGAACTGTTGGCTGACCGATCAGCGGGGGACGGTCGCCAAGTACTGACTTCACTGGAAGTTGCGGCCGCCCTTGCTCACCCACACGCTGTCACTCTTGAGCATGCAGAGGCTGCTCTCGGAACAAGTGCATTACGTTATGGTCGCGATGATCATTACGACGTCGTCAGCGCTTTTATCAAGAGCATGCGTGGGAGTGACCCGCAGGCGGCTACGTATTATTT
>CAMAYS010000181.1:0-3845 GCA_945862545.1 Bifidobacterium breve
TTTCGCACCCATTTTTTGTATGCGTTGGATCGTCGCCTCCAGATCAGGAACCGCGAAGCCGACTGCCTGCATTCCTACGCGCGACGCGTCGGACACAGGAGTTCCCGTCATCTGTGGACTGACCCACTCCTGAACTTCCAATGACGAACTTGTACGCGGTCCACGCTTGTCATAGACAAAGGCGGCCCCGCTCATTATTTCCCCTTCGATACCCAACAATGATCCATCCGAAGGGTGGATGGGATTACGCATGACCTCTTTCATGTCTAGGCCATCCACAAAAAAATTGACAACTTGATCAGTACTCGCACAGCAGTAGCAAATATGTAAAAAACGTCGCGCCGGTGCTTCAATTTCAATCGTCATGTGTGTGAACAATACTCCAACCCATCCCCTAACCTGCCAGTATTGGAAAGAGCTGGGAGGCACAATGCAGGACAAGATTGACGGTCATCGTCTTGACGGGAAGATCGCTCTCGTCACTGGAGCGAGTCGTGGTATCGGTGCCGCAATTGCCCGTCGCTTAGCCTCCGAGGGAGCCACGGTCGCATGTATGGCGCGCACCCTGGATCCAGATCCGCGTTACGAAGGCACATTGCGTGACACCGTGGAAATGATTATGTCCAACGGTGGTCAAGCAGTGCCATTCAAGGCTGACCTCTCAAGTGCTGACGACCGCAAAAAACTTATTGATGATGTCCACGCCGAACTTGGTCCCATTGACATCTTGGTCAACAATGCCGCCGTGACTTTTCTTTTACCCATTGACTCATTCCCTGAAAAGCGTTTCAAGTTAATGATTGAAACTCAAGTATGGGGCGCCATCGATCTTGCTCAGCAAGTCATTCCTGATATGCGACAGCGGGGTTCAGGATGGATTTTAAATATATCCTCGCGCGCCGCCGTGAAGCCTGTCGGACCTCCCTTTGAAGCCTGGTTCGCTACTGGCAACTCTTCGGTCTATGGTCTCTGCAAGGCAGCACTTGAGAGAGTCTCCCTTGGCATGGCCGCCGAGTTGTATGCCGACAATATTGCGGTCAACACCTTGGCCCCTTGGGACAATGTCATCACGCCTGGCGCTGGAGCACATGACCTCTTAGAAGGTTTCAGCATTGAGTCCGAAGAGATCATCGCTCAGGCGGCCTTAGAACTGTGCTCAGGGCAACCCAAGCGACTCACAGGTCGTGTCGCCTACAGCCAAGCCTTACTGGCTGAAATGGGCATCTCGCCTCAAGCCTTGACCGGTGGTCCATTTCCGTGAGTGCCATCCGATCTGGAACGTGGAAAAACTGGGCGGGGAACCAGAAATCGACACCTTTGCGTATCAATGAGCCAGCTGGTGAGTCAGATCTCGCGGACATTGTCGCCCGTGCCTCGCTCGCAGGCCACACAGTTAAAGCGGTCGGAGCGGGACACAGTTTTACTTCAACAGCCACGACGACAGGCCATCTCATCACGATGGGGCGCCTCAATAAAATGCTTGATGTTGATCGCCAAGCCGGCACAGTCACCGTGCAGGCCGGTATGTACATCTCTGATCTCAATGAACAACTCGCCGAGTTGGGTTTAGCGATGCCAAATCTCGGAGATATCGCCTACCAAACAATCAGCGGTGCAATATCAACATCGACCCACGGCACGGGTCGCAACCTCCCCGGACTAGCCGCTCAAGTGAGTGGCATGCGTCTGGTGACTGGTGACGGCAATGTTTTAGAAATCAACGAGAAAGAGAATCCTGATCTCTTGAAATTTGCCGCCGTTGGAGTCGGTGCCCTAGGTCTGATTTCGCAGGTCACTCTCAAAGTCGTCCCAGCGTTTCGATTGAAAGCCGTTGAAGGTGCTCAAAAATTAGATGCCTTGATTGAGAATCTAGATCAACTGGTGGAAAGTAACGACCACTTTGAGTTCTTTTGGATTCCACATACGAAGTGGGCACTCACCAAGACCAACAATCGCACAACTGAACCACTTCAAACTTTGAGCAAAATCAAACACTGGTACTCCAAGACACTTTTGGAGAATTACGCCTTTGGTGCGGTTTGCACTCTTGGTCGATTGCGTCCACAAATGATTCCGCGACTTGCAACCGCTTTACCTTCCACAGGACAGACCACGACAGTCAACGACAGTTACCGCATTTTCTCCAGTAAGCGCATTGTCAAGTTTGTCGAGATGGAATACGCCATTCCGCGTGAATTCTGTGGCGAAGCATTGCAGAGAGTTCGACAGGTCATTGAGACTAAGAAATACAACATCAGTTTTCCAGTTGAAGTGCGCTTCACCGCGAAAGATGATCTTGCGCTATCTACCGCTACTGCGCGTCCAACTGCGTATATTGCTGTGCACATGTTCAAGGGCATGGACCACACTGCATACTTCAAGGATGTCGCGAACATCATGTCCGACTATCAGGGACGCCCACACTGGGGCAAGATGCACTCACTGACTCATCGTGAACTGTCGCAGTTGTATCCGCAGTGGAATGATTTCTTAGCAGTGCGCGACAAACTTGATCCTCAACGTACTTTTGCCAATTCGTATACCACACAAGTTTTCGGTGACTGAAAAAACCTGTAGGCGGACTAGACCGCCCGAGTTACAACGCAGCGATTGCCATATGCGTGGCGATGAGCGGGCCGGCAGCGCGCATATCGCCAACTGTCCCATTGCCCATACGATTCATGACGTAAGCAAAAGTCATCTGGGCGTCAAGGTCATTCACGCACAAAGATCCTCCCCAACCGCCCCAGAAACAAGAGCGAGGATTGGAACTCACGGGAGTGTGCTCGCTGTTGAGACCATAGCCAATACCGGCTTTGCCGGGTGACATGAGAACCTGATCAATACCTTCAGCCTGTACTTCAAAGATTCGCTCAACCATCTCCGATGATAAAAACCGCTGACCATTCAATGTCCCACCATGAGAGATGATGGCCTGCGTCAACGCCACAGAATGTGCGTTCCCATGACCATTTGCGGCGGGGCTTTCACAACGCCGCCACTCCGGAGTCCAAGAAAAACGAGCATCCATAGCAGGATTCAACATCGTTCGCGCAAAGATACTTTCAGGCTTGATGTTTGCCGGAAGAGCTTGCTCGGCGGGAATAACCTTCGCTACTCGCTCATCAACTGACGCAGGTGTACCAATATGAAAATCAGCATTCAAGGGTTCAGCAACACGCGTCCGAAAAAAGTTACCGAGACTGATTCCGGTCACCCGTTTCACCAATTCTCCAAGCAAATACCCTTGGGTCATGGCGTGATAACCAGACTTGGTGCCAGGTTCCCACCACGGTGCCTGAGCCGCTAATAGGCCAGCGCATTTGTCATGGTCATAGAGATCTTCTGCCGTGATCGACTCGTCCCAACCCGACAGTCCAGATGTGTGGGACATGAGATGGCGCACAAGAACCCCACCCTTGCCATTCGCCGCGAACTCTGGCCAAAACTTGGCAACGGGGTCATCAAGACTGAGTAGGCCATCATCGGCAAGGATCAAGACACAGAGAAACATCTGCGTCTTCGTGGTTGACCACACGTTGATCACGGTGTCTTCATTCCATGGTTGGGTGCGCTCTAGATCAGTATGACCCGCCCAGATATCTACGACCATTTCGCCCTTGTGCATCACCGCCACACTGGCACCAACTTCAAAGTCACTTTCGAAGTTGCGAGCGAAGGCATCGCGTACGGCTTCGAAGCCACTCTTTACAGAACCATGCACTGCAATCATTTTGAGTCTCCTTGTATGTGAGTTACAACGAATTGATCGTGATCGTTCCCGTGAAGCCATCCACCGTAATATTGGCTCCATTGGGGATGCGCCACGTTGCGTCGGCCACAGA
>CAMAYS010000182.1:0-3840 GCA_945862545.1 Bifidobacterium breve
GGACCAAGCCACCACTGAAACTGGTTGCGGTGTCGTCGCCATATGATCACCAGCGATCATCATTAATCCTGCTGGGAAGGCCGTCACACTCAAAGGGTCGACACCCAAGCCTGCACGATAATAGGCCACACTTTTTTCTGGCGTGATCAACTCCCCTTCATCCAATAATGCAGGTGCCCAATACGAAGCCGTATCAAGTTGCTGTTCACATGTGGTGGGTTGCTCTAGGAGATCTTGTAACTGTGAATCAGCATTGGCAGCGACATTGCCAAAGAATGTGTGCAAGTGCGAAGCGTCCTCATCACCTGGATACACAATCGGATCATCACTTAAGGCATGACTAAACGGACATTCAACGACGAATTGCCCGACCCCACCTTGAGGGCCAGCGATGGGTCGATCGGGTTGACCCATCACTACCGCTGCGTCAACGGGCATGTCCGAATGAACATGACCTCCAGCGCCATCATGGCTGTGGGTGCACGCCGCCACAAACGACAACAGCCCGACGAAGAAGAATGCTCTCATTCGTCGGGCCATGTCGTTGCGCTTTCTAACTAAAAGACTCTGACTAGATCAGCTGATCTTGTCAGGCACCGTAATTGCGTCAAGGTCAACGACTGGTGGTGTCGAACTTGCTACGACACCAGGTGCTGTTGCTGCATCGGGCATTGAATCAAACACGGGCATCTCTGGAAGAGTTGCTATTTTCCAATCGACTGAAGGAGGCGCTGTTTCCGCGTCCACCAACCATGTGATGACATTCAAGTCACCAGTCACCCAGTCGCCATCGGCAGTCAAAGGAGTGCCACAAGGCGAGAGCGCCTCAAGATTTGTCGGAGCAGATGTGGTGTAGGTGTTGCCCTCAAAGCAGTTACCCAAGGTCCACAGATCAGTACCAGCAGATCCCACGGCAATATCGGCGCGACGGTTGTCTTCAAGCACATTATTGCGCACGGTATTGTCTTGACTATCCCAAAGAATCCCACCACCTGGCTGAACCGGGGTCAGTTTCTTGCTGTCGGCACAGGTCATATCCCATGCTGACTTTTCGGGCATTTCGTCGTTGGGATCGTCTTCAAGAAACGGCACAAGACCGATACCTGTCTTATTGTGATCCCACACTCGGTTGCGCTCAATAATATTTTGCACTCCACCGGCACTCAAAATTCCATTACCCATCGCCAAAATAGCGACATCAATTGCCGGCGAATCAGCCTGATTATTGGAGTACACCCAGTTGCCGATAATCGTTGTCTTACGCTGCGGGTAACACAATTCATAGCTACCGCTGTTGGGCACAATGCCAGCGCGGTTATTGCGGAAGATTGAACCCGTGATCACGAGGTTGCCACCGGCATTGGTGCCCGAATAGCCAAGACCATTGTGCTCGGCTACGAAATTGCGAATCAACGAATCACATGGGAAGCACTCGCCTATGTACACGCCGGCGTCTGGACTTCCACCACCGTATGAGTTGTCAATGACACCACCGACGGAGTCAAAGACATAAACGCCGTAGTCACCGTTGCGCCAAGCCGTGAGATAGTCGCCGCGAAAGCCAGTCACACCAGTCCAGAAAAATCCATTCTTGGTGTAATTCATGGCAGTCATGTTTTCGAGGGCTACTCCATTGGCACCAACGACGCGAATACCATTATCAAGTTCAAAGTTGCCATCAAGGATCACGGTATTGCGATCAAGCCCACGAATAATGATGTTGTTAGTCGTGACCTGCACCGCTTCGGTATAGGTACCAGGAGCGATGAGAATCAAATCACCTTCGACTGCTGCGTCGACTGCACCCTGAATTGTCGGGTAGTCAGCGGGGACATTAAGAACGCCCTCAGTTGCTGGAGCGTCAGTGGCAGGAGCATCAGTTGCCGGAGCCTCAGTTGCAGGCGAACTATCACTCCCGCCGCAGGACGCTATGACCCCAGCAAGAATAATCACCCCGCAGAATTTACGTACAGAACGTTTCATCATTTTCCCCCTTGTGATTGTTTACTCTCTTCAAAGGTACTTGCTATGAAATGCCCGAAGGTCATTTCAGACTCAAGAAACCGTAATTGTTCCAAACATTCCCGCACCGGGTACTCCATGAATTGAGCAGTAGTAGGTGTACACGCCGGGGGTCGTAAAGACATGGGCATAAATCGCCTCTGGGACAAACTCGGTGGAGGCCACACCCCATGCGGCAGCTGATGAATCAGTCGCCAGCAACTCCCGCAATTGGGCATCCCCAGAGACCGAGTCGGGAAGAAGATTATGGTCATTGCGACCCTGATTGTCGAACACCACTTCAGTTCCAGCGGCAATTTCTAAAACCAACGGCCGATATGAATTATCTAAAACATCCACAGTCACTGATTCACCCGTGGCAGGGACGGTGATTACCACAGAGTCAACTGAGGCTGAATCCGAGGATCCCCCACAAGCCACAAGACCGACCATCATGAGCGATCCGAAACATAATCTCAAAAACTTCATGCGTTCTAGTTTGACCTCAGGCGGTCGGCAATTGGTAATCAGCGAAGCGTTCCCGAAGAGTTTTCTTAGAAAACTTGCCGACACTCGTTTTTGGGACCTCATCGATATAGACGACATCATCAGGAACCTGCCACTTGGCGACTTTGGTGCCGAGAAAATCAAGAATCTCTTCCTTGGATAAGGTTGCGCCTGCTTCAAGCACGACACAGGCTAAAGGTCGCTCGCTCCAACGCGGGTGCAGGACGCCAATGACTGCAGCCTCGCGAATGAGTGGATGGGCCATCAATTCATTTTCCAACTCAACCGAACTAATCCATTCTCCGCCACTCTTGATGAGATCCTTCGTGCGATCGAGTAGACGAATTCGCCCTCGCTCATCAACGCAGGCCACATCACCAGTTCGTAACCAGTGGTCCTCACTGAAACTCTCTCCCGCGCGCTCATCGTTGTAATACGTTGAAGCGATCCAGTTGCCGCGACATTGCAGTTCACCGCTGGACTCTCCATCCCACGGCACACTGATCGTCGTACCAGGTTCAACAACGCGACATTCAACACCAAAGACAATGCGCCCAACCTGAGTTCGTAGATCAGCTTGAGCATCGACATCAAGCAGCAACTGATCACCGTCCAGATGACAGACCGCAGCGATCGGGCTCGTTTCCGTCATGCCCCAGGCTTGCAAAATGGGTAGTCCTGTTTGTAAGCGATAGGCCTCGCTGAGCGCACGCGGAACAGCCGAACCACCGCACGGAATGGCTCGCAAACTTGAAGTATCGCGACCCTTCAACTCGGGTAGAACACCCATCCAAATAGTTGGCACTCCGGCAGCGATAGTTGGACGTTCATTGACGATCAAGTTGGCCACCGCAGGGCCCGACAAATCGGGACCAGGCATCACTAGATCGGCACCTGACGCAACAGCGGCGTGGGCCAGGCCCCAGGCGTTGGCGTGAAACATAGGAACAACGGGCAGGATCTTGTCACTCTCGCTCACACCCAGACCGTCAGTCATCATCGTGGCCATGGTGTGCAGGAATGTGCTGCGATGGGTGTACACCACGCCCTTGGGATTGCCTGTCGTACCACTCGTGTAACACATACTGGCGGCAGTGTTCTCCGGTACTTCAACGAACTGCGCGGGTGCAGCTTTCTCGAGTAGTTCTTCGTAGTCATGTGAAGCAATGCCAGCCAGATCAGTAGGAATCTCGCCCTTACCGTCATCCATAATCACCAAATGTTTGACGGTAGTAAATGTGGGCAATAACGGAGCCAACAATCCCATCAACGACTTGTCAACAAAAATCACTTCGTCTTGAGCATGATTGACGATGTATGTCAACTGCTCGG
>CAMAYS010000183.1:0-3812 GCA_945862545.1 Bifidobacterium breve
CCAAAGAGTTCAACTGCCTGTTCGACAACGTCAAGATGCCCGTTATGAAAGGGATCAAAACTGCCCGGATACAGGGCGGTGAGAGCGGTGGATCCAGCCATGTCCTATCTACGGTATCGGCTCAGACCTCAGCGCGTTGCAGAAATGCCACCCAGGCCCGCCCGTAACGCTTTGAACGGAGAATTTCCCAGCCCTTCGGAGCCTTGATTTCTCGCCCACTTTCGGCCACGACAACCCCACCTGGAGCCAAAACCGCCGGCAAGATCTCCAGTAGGCGTGGCCAATTCTCAAAATCATAGGGCGGGTCGGCTAAAACCAGATCGACATTGCGCATAGCCACCACGGCAGTCATCACGTCGCCGGAAATCACCGACGTCCGGTCCCCCAATTCAAGTGTCGCTATGTTCTGGCGGATGGCATCGAGGGCTTTGCGGTCACGCTCTACGAAGGCACATGATGCGGCGCCACGAGAAAGAGCCTCAATGCCCATGGCTCCACTGCCAGCGAAAAGATCGACGACTTTGGCCTCATCGACAAAACCAAAACTGTCCAAAGAATTAAATGTGGCCTGTCGGGCGCGGTCCGTTGTCGGACGGGTTGATTCGCCCTCGGGAGCAATGACAACTCTTCCTCGCAGGGATCCGGCAACAACACGCATGAGGACCATGATATTGGCAGACTGTACGGGTGACCCCAGAACCAGAGATTGTGTGCGTTGATTGTGGGGGTCGCTGTTACCTCACGTCATATCCGCCAGAAGACGGATTGTGGTTCCCTGGAGACATCGTGACCTACAAATGTCGCGACTGTCTTGACCGATGGGATTTGGTCATGCCCGATGAGGAGGATGACCTCGACTCGTAAATAGACACATCACGTTGAAATCAAGACAATTACTTACGAATAAATACTTGCCAGTCTTCATTACTCGCAAATTCAACAAACTCGTCAGAAATTGATGCGACATCAAGCGCCATCTTTGCATCAAGTTGCTTCGGCACAATGACATACTCAACGCCATCGGCTCGCGAGTTTCGCTGGCCCTCAGTTGAAACATCTGTTCCGTACATCAACATGCTAAATGGATTCGGAAACATGTACACCTCAACACGGTGAGTGACATGTGGGGCCAATGAGTGATACACCGAAATGCTGGCATCCTCTGGAATTAATCTCAAGATATCCCTGCTGGTCTGCGCAACTGGATAATCCGAAGCCCAATGCGGATATTCATCGGTGCGAAACGGTATGTAACTCCATGCATTTGCTGCCAATAGCGATGTCGTCACAACGACTCCCACCACTACATACCGCGCCCTACCGCGCAAGCGTCCTGCTCCAACGACGACGGCTAAGACCAGCGCTGGGACCGCAACAAGTGAGTAATGGTATTCAATATGGAACTGGTACCAAAATGTGCTGACCATATTTGAAAAAAGCACTAGAGCGCTGACCATGACCACTTCGGGGGCCAAAAAACTCATGAATGCCAATGGAGCAAACATCTTCCATAAGTAGGCAGGGCGCTCATCGGAACTCAGATACTTGACGACATTTGTCGGACTGGTGAAGCATTCCTTGATGAATCCACCCACTCCCCCAAAAGGAATTCGCCAGCCATTGCGAGTCGGGACACCAATCAGCGAACGCATCAGAAGAAAAGTGCCAGCCAAAGCTGCCACGATTCCCGCCACTGCCGTGATCAGCCCGCGACGCTTCTCTCCACGCACCGAAAGCAAAACACCAAGTGGCAAAACGATCAGTACCACATCCTCTTTCACTAAGAGGCACAGTCCGAGAGCGATCCAGTAGCCCAACCATTTCTTGGATAAGGCACAGACAAGAGCAATCGGCACCAACAGACCCAAGAAAGAATCCGGATGAAAGTTCTCAAGGTTGGTTCCGTTCACCGCTGGATTCACTAACCACACAACAGCCATCAAAAATCCAAGGCAACCACTTTGCAAAGTACGACGAGCGAAGAAGTAAATCGGGATCGCTCCCGCTGCTATGACGAATGCCTGAAGAGCCAGCAAAGTTTCTGTTCCGGGAGCGAGCCAGTAAATGGGCACAACGAAAAGCAGAATTAAAGAAGAGTGATCCCCCAGCAGATTGCGACCCATCAAAGTCACAAAGGGTGCCTTGAAGCGCGACATCAGCCATATGCCTTGGTCATAGAGACCTACGTCAAAAGCAGATGTCCCCAGACCGCGGTGAATGTCCCACTGCAGACGAGTGACTACGGTCGCCTGCCATATCACAAGTGCGAAAACCGCAAATGTCCAAGCTGAGATGCCGCGCAATTTCAGGAAAACTTCTGTGATCCTGACCGAGGGAGCGCTTTTCGAGATCTCTTGGTTCACGCGGACAACATATCCGTATTAGTTCTTGAATAAGAATTCTTCGTCCTCAGGCTTCAAAAAAAGCGCCAGTTCAGAACGAAGTTCGGGTTGTTTAGACAAAGTGATATCTGCATCAACGATCTCGTAGGCGGCATCACGCGCTAATTCAACTAACTCTCGATCCCGCCGCAAAGATGCCAACTTCAGATCGCTGCGACCCTTTTGCTCCTTATTCATTAATGTGCCCTCGCCACGCAACTCAAGGTCAACCTCGGCTAGATAGAAGCCATCATCTGATTCCACCAATGCATCAATACGCGGATTGGACTCAGCAATCAGTTGATCGTCCGCTTCTTTCGCAGTGGTCACTAGCCAGCAACGAGACGCGTGGACACCGCGTCCCACGCGTCCCCGCAACTGATGCAATTGGGCAATACCAAATCGATCGGCATCCAAAATCACCATGATCGTGGCATTGGGAACATCAACGCCTACTTCAATCACAGTCGTCGCCACAAGAACATCGGTTTCACCAGAGCGGAACCGATTCATGACTTGTTCTTTTTCAGCAGACGACATACGACCATGCAACAGTTCAAGTTTGAGACCACGCAGTTCGCCGTAAGCCAAACGCTCAATGGTTTCTTCGGCTGAAGCCACCTCAAGTTTTTCGCTTTCTTCAATCAGCGGGCAGACCACATACACCTGTCGACCGGCAGCGGCCTCTGCACGCACATCGGCCCACACCTCTTCAACTTGATCCTCGCCCTGGGCGGAGCGCGTCACGATTGGCGTGCGACCTGGTGGCTTTTCATCGAGCACACTCACATCGAGATCCCCATACACGGTCATTGCCGCTGTCCTTGGTATCGGCGTGGCTGTCATGACGAGCACATCGGGCACGGCGCCAGCACCTTCACCTTTGGCGCGCAACGCGGCTCGTTGTTCAACACCGAAGCGATGTTGTTCATCAATGACGACGACACCCAAACTATGAAAGACAACAGTCTCTTGGATCAAGGCGTGCGTACCGATGGCAATATCTACTCGCCCATCGGCCAAGCCGGCCAAAACATCTCGTCGACGTTCGGCCGTCACGCTGCTCGTCAATAACTCAACACGCACTTCTCTCTCGCCAAAGAGACTGTCAGCATCAGGGATGACCAGACCCTGCAACAATTGACGAATACCCACCGCGTGCTGTTCGGCCAGCACCTCCGTCGGCGCCATGATGGCCCCTTGATGACCACCTTGCACTGCAGTCAACATCGCCGCCACCGCAACTATCGTTTTACCTGCGCCCACATCACCTTGCAGCAACCGATGCATCGGATGCGGGCCAGCCAAATCGGATTCAATTTCTGCGATCACTCGATACTGAGCACCAGTAAGTTGATAAGGCAAGTGTTGATAAAAGCGCGAGACTAATTGTCCATTGGTTTTGTGTTGAATACCGACTGAGTCGCGTTC
>CAMAYS010000184.1:0-3780 GCA_945862545.1 Bifidobacterium breve
ACGCGCACTGCGATCTCGCCACGGTTGGCTATCAGGATCTTTGTTAACGGTTTAGTAGACACAAGTTACAATGTTGGTCTGATGGAGACCCCAAATGCGACCTCAAATGACGAGAACTTGCCAGGATCTCCATTTCTTGGGAAAAAAATCGGGAATTTCTCCGATTCTTGGACCGTTCGCTGGATTTCGACGACTGGGAGCACCAATGATGACCTCGTTGCGGCCGGTCGCAAGGGTGCCCCCGATCGTCTCGTGCTGGTAGCCGACCACCAGTCGGCGGGTCGGGGTCGTCTTGACCGCACTTGGGAGGCTCCCCATGGAGCGAATCTCTTGGTCAGTTTGTTGTTTCGCTCTGTCCCTCAGTTTCCCCACGCTCTCACCCATGCAGTGGCTTTGGCGGCACAGTCGGCCTGCTTACAGGTGATGCTCAAAGCGGGTGTTGAAGTTGCCGTGGAATTGAAATGGCCCAATGATCTATTAGCCGATGGTCGAAAATTGGCGGGCATCTTGTCGGCTGCTGGTCCGTTGGGTACATCGGTGAACAGTGCTGGTGAATCCTGTCAAACACCACAATTCGTGGTTGTTGGACTCGGGCTCAATGTTGCTTGGGCGCCCCATGAAGCTGCCTGCCTGTCGGAGTTTTGTGACAACGCAGATGTAGATCGAGATGCTGTCCTCGGATTGTTATTGAAAGAGATGGATGTGTTGCTGGCGCTCGACCCGACGCAGTTGCATGAGCGCTACCGTGCCAATTTGTCAACGTTGCAACGAGATATCCGAGTTGAACTCCCACAGAATAAGTTTCTCGAAGGTCGCGCAGTTGATGTGGACGTGGATGGTCGTCTAGTGGTTGAGGATTCGCAAGGTGCGAGAAGTTCACTCGATATCGGTGACATAGTGCATCTTCGTTAGGTTTTCTTGGCTTGCTTTTATTGATTGACCATACGCAGCGTGGCGAATCTAATAGTTTCTAAGCATGTCTTTGTCAAAGTTGCTGGCTCGTAGTGGACGCAATATTTTCACGAGCATCAACACCGTCACTATTGGCTTGTTCTTCGTCCTAATTTCTGCAGTTGGGCTAGTTGTGGCAACCCGGCAGCAAGAGGCAAATGTTCATCGGGCCAATGAACTGAATGGGATCCTCGCCGATAAAGAGGGTCCATTTGTGAATTATTTACTTGTGGGCAGCGATAGCCGCGCAGGTATTGATGCAGATGAGTTGAAGACTGAACACTTTGGAACGATTGAGGGTCGACGAGGTGACACGGTGATGATTTTGCATGTTGACAACGTCCTTGACACTGTCTCTGTTCTCTCTGTACCTCGTGACCTTTGGTTGGAGATTCCTGACCATGGAAAAAATCGTTTGAATGCTGCATACTCGTACGGAGCAGATGTCCTGGTGAGAACGATTCAAGAGAGTTTAGGCATTCCGTTAAACCATTATTTAGAAATTGACTTTGTTTCGTTTAAGGAAATTGTCGGCGCACTCGGTGGTGTGGATATCTGTTTTGAATATCCCACACGTGACTACAAGACGAAACTTGATGTTCCAACTGCTGGTTGCTACACCCTCGATAAATCTCAAGCGTTGGCGTATGCACGGAGTCGTTATTTCGAAGTTTTCAAAGACGGTCAATGGCAAATTGATGGTCGTGCCGATCTTGGTCGTATTGAAAGACAACAGATTTTCTTGACATCTGCTGTGACAAAAGCAATCGAGCAAACAACATCCAACCCACTACGAACAAGTGAATTGGTGAATGCCGCCATTAGTTCACTCACAGTTGATTCGGCACTCAATATTCTAGAAACAGCCAACTTCTTGCGACCGTTAGCATCAGGCGGGATGCAACGATTCAAGTTGGCGGTATTGCCTGAGACCATTGATGACAAGGCCGTGCTAGTACTCGGTATTGAAGCTAGGGAGGTCCTGGATTATTTTGCTGGAGTGAGCGGCCCACCCATAAAGTAACATTAGGTTCTTCATGGCGTCATGCGTTTAGTAAGATGCGTCCTAGAAAACTGGCATGGCTGACTATCGAGACGGGGACACATGAAAGCACTGATTTTGGCCGGGGGAGCTGGAACTCGTCTTCGACCAATCACTCATACCAGCGCCAAACAATTGGTGCCAGTAGCTAATAAGCCGATCTTGTTTTACGGCATTGAGGCCATGGTCGCGGCGGGTATTGCTGATATCGGAGTGATCGTTGGTGACACCCGTATCGAAGTCATGGGCGCTTTGGGTGACGGTTCTCAGTTCGGGGCCCGATTCACTTTCATTCCTCAAGATGAACCACTCGGCCTTGCTCACTGTGTTCTCATCGCCTCGGATTTTCTTGGCGATGATGATTTCGTGATGTACCTCGGAGACAATCTCCTGGAACAAGACTTGGCTGCTTTCGTCCACGCATTTGAAGCGGCACGTCTCACAAGTAACCCGCCGACAGCGCAGATTTTGTTGAAGAAAGTTCCTGATCCACATCGCTTCGGTATCGCCGAACTTGATGCTGCTGGCAACGTCCTTCGTCTCATTGAAAAACCTGCTGATCCACCGACAGATCTGGCATTAGTTGGTGTGTATCTGTTTGATCGCACGATCAACGAGGCTGTGAGAGCCATCGCTGCATCACCGCGCGGGGAACTTGAGATCACGGATGCCATTCAATGGCTTGTTGATCAAGGCAAAATAGTACGCCAAGAATTACTGACTGGTTGGTGGATTGACACCGGAAAGTTGACTCCACTACTGGAAGCCAATCGTCTGCTTCTTGAGGTCATCACACCGCGTATTGATGGTGACGTTGACGATTTGTCCACTCTTGATGGGCGAATAGTTGTTGAAGCAGGAGCCATTGTGCGAAACTCAATCCTGCGCGGGCCGCTTGTCATTGGCAAGAAAGCGCGAATTATTGACAGTTTCATTGGACCTTTTACTGCTATCGGTGATGGTTGTGAGGTCGTCAACAGTGAAATTGAGCACTCGGTGATTATGCAAAGTAGCCGCATCATTGACATCAAGCGGCTCGAAGACAGCTTGATCGGACGCGAGGCTGAGGTCATTCGTTCACAAAAGAGACCGCGAGCCTTGCGCTTGATGATTGGCGATCATTGCCAGATTGACACGGAGTAAACAATGTCCAAGGTATCTGCGAGCGACAAAATTGACGGTGTCTTTATCGTTGAACCGACAATTCATGGTGATCAGCGCGGCCTATTTATTGAGACCTATCGCCGCGAGTGGTTTCCTAATGGGCGCGAGATGATTCAAGGAAATCGTTCTAATAAGCAAGCGGGGGCGCTTGTCGGTTTGCACTATCACATGCATCAATCAGATTATTGGTACACGCCAGTGGGCACGATTCGCGTGGTACTTCATGACTTGCGCGAAGGTGGCCCTACCGACGGTGCAACACAAATGATTGAGATCAGCGGTGAAAACCATAAAGGCGTGTACATCCCACCGGGTGTAGCCCACGGTTTTTCGGCTCTTACAGAGGTGGTCATGACCTATCTCGTTGATGGCTATTACAACCCTGCTGATGAACTAGGTGTGGCTTGGAATGATCCAGCCATTGGTGCCGATTGGGGAGTGACTGATCCAATCATGAGTGAACGCGATCGCACAAACCCAATGCGCTGTGATCTTGCGATCGGTCGGCGTCCCTATTGGCCAATGAGGACCTGAGTTGAAACTGTTTGTCACGGGCGCAGCAGGATTCATCGGATCGAATTATGTGCGTTGGCTGCTATCTAATAGCGATGATTCGGTGACCA
>CAMAYS010000185.1:0-3737 GCA_945862545.1 Bifidobacterium breve
CGAGGATTTAACGGTGACCTTTATGACTCAACTGATGATGTCGCCACACACCTTTAGTCGTCAACTCAAGCAGTTGGTACACCAAGCCTTAGTCGATTGACGAGTACGATTTCGCCTGAGGTGAGTTGATGTTTCAGCCAATGGCCAAAGATGCTCGAATTTATGTGGCTGGACATGGTGGGTTGGTGGGCAGCGCCTTGATGCGCCGGCTGACTGGTGGGGGATTCACAAATATCCTGACCGCGACCCGAGCGGAACTTGATCTGCGTGATCAGGGCGCAGTGAATACGTGGTTCGCTAACAATCGTCCCGAATATGTCTTTTTGGTTGCTGGAACCGTGGGTGGCATTTTGGCCAATAGCACGCGTCCAGCCGAGTTCATCTACGACAACTTGATGATTCATGGGACAGTGGTTGAGGCCAGTCATCAAGCCAAGGTGAGCAAACTTTTATATCTCGGAAGCTCATGTATTTACCCGCGTGATGCCACCCAACCAATCACCGAAGAACAACTCTTGACGGGCCCTCTTGAGTCCACTAACGAGTGGTATGCCGTCGCCAAGATTGCGGGTATCAAGTTGTGTCAGGCGTATCGTCAGCAATACGGCTGTGATTTCATTTCTGCGATGCCGACCAACTTGTACGGGCCAGAAGACAACTTTGATCTCACATCAAGTCATGTGTTACCTGCTTTGATTCGTAAGTTCCACGACGCCAAACAAAGTGCCGGCAAAGAAGTTGAGATTTGGGGAACAGGGAGCGCGATGCGTGAGTTCTTGCACGTTGATGATCTGGCTGATGCTTGCCTATTCTTAATGGAGAACTACAGCGATGAGATGCACATCAATGTCGGCACTGGAGTTGACTTAAGTATTCGTGATCTGGCTGAAAAGATTCGACAAGTTGTCTATCCCGCAGCCGAGTTGAGATTCGACACGTCCAAGCCTGATGGGACACCAAGAAAAGTTTTGGATGTGACGCGCTTAAACAATCTTGGATGGTCGCCGAGTTACAGCCTTGACAGTGGGCTCGCCAGTACCTATCAGTGGTTCTTGGATCAACGAGATAGTCACACCGCAATGCGCGGTATGAAGTAGCAAGGACTAATTGACCTGACGCGTATGGCCCACCCAGTAAGGCTCACGTAGTTTGAACTTTTGCAGTTTGCCCGTTGCCGTTCGTGCAAGTTCACTACGAAATTCAATACGTTTCGGACATTTGTAGCCAGCCAACTTTGTTTTAACGTAGGCAATCAGTTCGTCTTCAGTCAGCGTTGACTCTGGACTCTTCACCACGAGAGCCATGACTAGTTCACCCCACTTTTCATCGGGAACACCAATGACTGCGACCTCATTGACTTCAGGGTGTCCGAAAACAGCGTCTTCAACTTCAATGGAGGAAACATTTTCTCCGCCAGAAATGATGACATCTTTTTTACGGTCGCTGATTGCCAAGTAGTTTTCCTGATCAATGATTCCTCCGTCACCGGTATGGAACCACTCGGTGGCATCTGGACTATCACCAACAGCGCGAATTGCATCGGCTGTCGCAGTCGGTTGATCCCAATAGCCCTCCATGATTACATTGCCACGAGCAAGAATTTCTCCCTGTTCGGAAATCTGTAACTCAACACCCAATGCTGGTGAACCTGCCCGAGATAATTTCTGGGCACGCTCGGCGGGAGTAAGCGAATCAAATTCCTCGCGTGTGCGATTCATAGTAAGGAATGGAGAGGTTTCGGTTAAGCCGTACAGTTGCACAAACTCCCAACCCAATTCGGTCTCCATGCGTTCAATCGTTTTTGTGGGCGGGGGAGCGCCAGCTACGACCATGCGCACGCGACCTTGTCCAGGAACTGGCCCATCCCACGAGGCAGCAGCTTCAAGAACCATGTTCACCACGGCAGGAGCGCCGCAAAGCATGGTCACTCCATGTTCTTCAATGCGCCGTAAAATTTCCGCACCATCAACTTTGCGCAAGATGATGTGTCGCCCACCCATGCCCGTGACGGCGTAGACCATTCCCCAACCATTGCAATGAAACTGCGGCAAGGTATGCAGATAGACATCGCGATCATTGACACCCATCTGCCAACCAAAAGTTGCCGAGTTCAGCCACAGGTTGCGATGCGTCAGTTGAACGCCCTTAGGGCGTGCAGTCGTGCCACTGGTGTAGTTGATTGTGGCGGTGGCATCCTCGTCGGGAGCCCATGATTTCGGCTCGATGTCAAAACGCAGTAGGGCGCTATCGGACTTGGCGCCGATCACAAATTTGAATTCACATTCAACGTCGGCCATCGCCTGTTCAAGTTCGGGGTCGACCAATAACACCCGCGCCCCTGAATGCTCGATGATGTACTTGACCTCTTCTGCTGCCAGACGAAAGTTAATGGGAACCAAAATTCGTCCCGATCCCGAGACGCCGAAGAAAGCGGTCAGGAGACGGGCCGAGTTGTGCGAGATCATCGCCACGCGCTCGCCGACGGCGATGCCAAGAGCGTCAAGACCGGCCGCTTGGGCCCGCGCCCGCTCGGCCACTTGGCGGTAGGTGAGAGAGCCCCACGACTCAGCGGGCTGGTCAGGTTCATCCACGACGGCGATCCGATCGGGGTACAAAAGCTCGGCTCGGCGGATGTGATCAACGATGGTGAGAGGAACACGCATGACATAAAGAGTAGGCAATCTGAGCCACTTGGCTCATTAACGAGGGTCAATAAAGCCCGATATGGCTCGCTTGGCAGATACCCTTGCACTCAACATGAGTGAATTTGCCCCCCGCAAGGGAGCGCCACGGAACAAGCGTCGTCCGCCAGGTTCCGCCGGACAAGAACAAGTTTCCGGCCCCGCGCAACCTTTAACCAGTTTTAACGTTCTCCCGCCAGTCGAAACTCCTACCGGTTTCGCCAAACTCGGCGTACCGCCTGAAGTTGATGCTGGTCTCGCTGCCGCTGGCTTCGCTAATCCATTTGCGATTCAGATTGAGGCCATTCCAGTGGCGATGCAAGGTCACGATGTATGTGGTCGGGCAAAAACTGGATCGGGTAAAACGTTGGCTTTTGGTGTGCCGATGTTGTCGCGCATTTCTAAGAAAGCCGAGCCGATGAAACCTCTTGGCTTGGTGTTGGTGCCGACCCGTGAGTTGGCGGTTCAGGTTGCTGAAGTTCTCGAACCTCTGGCGAGCCACTCTGGTCGTCATGTGTTGGCTGTCTACGGCGGCGCAAGTCGTCATCAGCAGGTTGAACACATGGCCAAAGGAATTGAAATCGTTGTTGCCACGCCGTTGCGCTTGATTGACCTTCTGAAGTCAAATGAAATTGATCTCTCCGCCGTGGAAGTAGTTGTACTTGATGAAGCCGACCGTATGGCTGACGATGGATTCACACCGCAAGTTGAGTGGGTATTGCGCCGTTGCACCGGACGCAATCAGACAATGTTGTTCTCCGCCACTTTGGACGGCGATGTTGGTCACTTGATTCGTCAGTTCATGACTAACCCAGTTGAGGTCGCGATTGATGCCGCCACTGACACTGTGGGAACGATGCATCATCTGTGGCTCGCTGTGCATCACATGGATAAAGAGAAAGTTGTAGCCGCTATTGCGCGTGGCGCTGGCAAAACAGTTGTTTTCTGTCAAACAAAACGTACCTGTGATCGCGTCACGGACAACTTGGTTGGTCTGGGCGTTAATGCTGCAGCAATTCATGGGGACCTAGCGCAGCCTGCGCGCGAAAAAGCGAT
>CAMAYS010000186.1:0-3728 GCA_945862545.1 Bifidobacterium breve
TTGGTCAAAATCAATACTGGTGTGGCTCCGCTATCGAAAGCCAAAACTAATTCTCGTTCAAGGCGACGCTGGTTCGGCGGTGAAACCAAAGCATGCAACAAAAACACGACGTCAATATTTGCGGCGATGGTATGAGCCTCGGCGCGTTGACCCTCAAAACTGGCACGGCGCATAAATGCACTGTGGCGCGGTAAAACCATTTCAACTTTCTCACCGTCAGCGGAAACCACAACCCAGTCACCAACAGCAACCTCGGCGCCAATATTGCGCACACGTACGGGTTCAACGCCAGTCGAAGGTGGGCCATACCAAACCGTGCTCCAACCCCTATCTAACCGCGCCACTCGACCCGGAAGGCCCGTTCCTTGTAGGTCCGCAGCACGGTCGCGACAAAGAGTGAACCAAGTCACATCCCATGTGACATTCCAACCAAGGGCGATACGAGGGTCGTTCACATCTGAGACCGTAGCCTTGTCGTGGCGCACTTCCCCCAGAACCCGCGCCAAAGGAGTCATCAAAATGTTGTCTCGCCTCGCCCGCTGGTGCTTCACGCACCATTGGCTCACCGTCATCATCTGGCTCGTAGCGCTGACCGGAGGCACAATTGTGGCCAATGGTGCCCTTGGCGGTGGCGCCTTTGAAACTCGCTTTTCCATTCCTGATTCGCAAAGCCTGCGAGCACTCGATTTACTCATTGATGCATATCCTGATGCCGATCCAGTAACCGACGCTCAGATCGTTTTCTCCAGTCCCACTGGCTTTGAAGACTCCACGACTCAAATAGCAATCACCAATTTTCTGAGTGAGGTGCGATCCTCAATTGACGGACTGAGCGTCAGTAACCCATTTGAGGATTCAACGCTGATCAGCCAAGACGGAACCGTTGCCTACGCCGTGGTCGGACTTCCCGATGGCGAATCAAAAGATGACCAAGACAAAGTCGGCCAGGCGATCCTTGCCGTCGGCAACTCCCTCACCGAGTCGGGCGCATTGCCCGATGGAGTCATTGTTGAATACGGCGGAGATCCTTTCGACTCCTTTGAACTTCCTGAAAGTGAAATCGTCGGACTTCTGGCGGCGATCATCATTTTAGTTTTGGCATTCGGCTCAGTCCTAGCGATGGGACTACCTATCGGGACTGCGCTCATCGGACTCGGTACGGGAGTCGCGGCAATCACCATCTTGAGTCACATAATGGAGATGCCAGATTTTGTCGTTCAGATCGGAGCAATGATCGGTATTGGTGTCGGCATTGACTACGCGTTATTCATCGTCACGCGTTTTCGCGAAGGACTACGTACAGGTTTATCACCACTAGATGCCACGGTGAACGCTGCCGATACTGCCGGACGTGCTGTGCTGTTCGCAGGTATTACGGTGATGATTTCGCTATTAGGCATGTACATGATGGGCATGAGTTTCGTCTATGGGCTAGCCGTTGGCGGATCAGCCACTGTCGGCATCATGGTTATTGCATCGCTGACTTTGTTACCAGCCTTACTGAGTTTCGTCGGCCATCGCATCGATGTCACGACTCGTGCGGCAATGGCGTCACTGATCATCTTTTCATTTCTCTCGCTTTTCGGAGTCATCTTTTTTGGCACCTTAGCCCTGCTTCCCCTCGGTCTATTGATTGCCGTAGTGATCATGGTGCTGAGTATTTTTGTTCCGTCATTACGCACACCAATTCAACACCGCCAAGCAAAACCACTTCGCCAACAGTTCTGGTATCGCTGGAGCCGCTTTGTACAAAGGCGTCCGTGGACTTCATTCATTGGTGGTCTTGTCATACTTCTTACTCTGACCATTCCACTGTTGAGCATGCGTTTGGCATTGAGCGACAATGGCAACCGCGCCGAATGGCAAACAGCACGCCGGGCGTACGATCTCTTGGCTGATGGTTTCGGGCCTGGCTTCAATGGACCACTGCAACTCGTCGCGCAAGTTGATGAGACAATCACCCAAGATGATTTACAAGCGATTACTCAAGCCGTGCAGGCTGACCCCGATGTTGTTTTTGCGTCACCACCATTTAGCGCTCCAAACAACTTGGTCGTTTGGAAAGTCATTCAACGTGAATCGCCGCAAGCCGAGGGCACATCTCTGCTCGTCCATCGACTACGCGACGATGTCCTACCGACGGCGATCGGCGATTCGGGTCTGGTGATCAATGTCGGTGGCTTCACGGCGATCGGTGTCGACCTCAGCGATTATTTCGCTGAGAGAATCTTTCTCTTCGTCGGCGCAGTGCTCTTGCTTTCATTTTTATTATTGATGATTGTCTTTCGCAGTTTGCTCGTGCCTCTCAAGGCAGTCATTATGAACCTGCTCTCGATTGGTGCCAGTTATGGAATCGTCGTGGCGATTTTCCAATGGGGTTGGGGAGCCGGCTTGATCGGTGTTGGACAGGCAGGTCCAATCGATCCATTCATCCCAATGATGCTTTTTGCCATCGTTTTTGGCCTCTCAATGGACTACGAAGTGTTCTTACTTTCACGCATGAAAGAGAAATTTGACCGAACTGGCGACAATGCCAGCGCAGTTGCCGACGGTCTGGCGGCCACCGCCCGGGTGATTACGGCCGCCGCTTTGATCATGGTCGCCGTTTTCGGCAGTTTCGTGGCTGGAGACGACCGAACCATAAAACTTTTTGGACTGGGTCTCGCCGTGGCCGTCCTGATCGACGCCACATTGGTCAGAATGGTGCTTGTACCTGCGACGATGGAACTTCTGGGAGACCGTAATTGGTGGATCCCAAAGTGGCTTGATCGGGTCCTTCCACGCATCAATGTTGAGGGAAGATCCGCGCAATCTGAAAAACAGGTGCTTTAATCATCAGCCATGGCAACCACTTCATCCAAACCCCTCGTCATCGTTGAGTCACCAGCAAAGGCCAAAACCATCGGTTCTTTGCTTGGTGCCGGATTTGATGTCCTGGCTTCAGTGGGACACGTAGCTGACCTGCCATCCAAAGGTTTGGCTGTTGACGTCAATAACCATTTCAAGCCGACATACGAACTGACCGAGCGCGGAACAAAGATCGTCAAGGAATTGCGAGCCCTTGCCAAGAAGGCCAGTGCCATCTATCTAGCAACCGACGAGGACCGTGAGGGTGAGGCCATCAGTTGGCACCTTCTCGAAAATCTCAAGTCGGCGATCAAGCCCGGCGTGCCCGTACACCGTGTGGTGTTTCACGAAATCACTAAGACCGCCATCGACCATGCCTTTGCTCATCCACGAGATCTCGATTACGGCTTGGTCGACGCCGCCGAGACTCGCCGTATCCTCGACCGCTTATTCGGTTATGAGGTGTCCCCTGTGTTATGGCGCAAAGTGAATCGTGGGTTATCCGCAGGTCGTGTGCAGAGTCCCACCGTGCGACTCATCGTTGAGCGTGAACGTGATCGCATCGCCTTCGTGT
Organism: Bifidobacterium breve; assembly: GCA_945862545.1. GTDB lineage: Bacteria > Actinomycetota > Acidimicrobiia > Acidimicrobiales > Ilumatobacteraceae > Casp-actino8. The sequence continues at coordinate 3,422 of CAMAYS010000186.1, forward strand.
CTGCTGGGTATTGGGGCCTCGACCTTTTGTCGGCAACTAGTCCATCATTTAAAGCGGCCTTGCTTGAAGTCGACGGTCAGCGAATCGCCACCGGAAAAGACTTCGACAGTTTCGGCAAAGTCAAGACTGGTGTTGTCGTCCTCACTGAATCGGTCGTGATGTCACTCGTTGACCGCCTGCACAGTGCCACGATCAATGTCCGCTCGGTTGAAGATAAGCCGTATCGCTCCTCGCCTAAGCCACCTTTCATCACCAGCACCTTGCAGCAGGAGGCAGGTCGCAAGTTGCGCCTCTCGGCACAGCAAGT
>CAMAYS010000187.1:0-3544 GCA_945862545.1 Bifidobacterium breve
GGGATGACGCGATTTGTCGTGGAAGAAAAGCGGCCCGTCGAACTGGAAAATCTTTTCATGGTCGGCGATCGAACCTTTGAACGTGAACACCTCTTTCCAACCCTGATCGATGGTCGCCCAAACCCGGAAGGTGCGCGACTCGAGGAACAATCCCGCAAATTAGGTGGCCGGAGCGCTGGCAAAGGTCGGGGTCGAAGGAGTTTGTATACCCCATCTCGGCTGGATGTGGTTGAACGACTCAATGAGGAGGGTCTACTTCCTGCAATATATTTTATTTTCAGTCGCAATGGATGCAACGAGGCCGCCGAGTCTTGTTTCAAGCAGGGTCTCCGCCTGACCTCTCCTGATGAGCGCAGGCGCATCACACAAATTATCCAAAGTCGTCTCGGAGATTTAGAAGATGATGATTTGGATGTTCTCGGGTATCCGCAATTCGTGGCTCAACTTGAGTCAGGTATCGCCGCTCACCATGCTGGATTGGTTCCACCATTTAAAGAGACAGTTGAAGCATGTTTTGTTGAGGGATTAGTGAAGATTGTCTTTGCTACTGAAACCTTGGCAGTCGGCATCAACATGCCAGCGCGCTCGGTTGTGATTGAGAAACTTTCCAAATTTACGGGAGAACATCACGAATTTTTGACAGCAGGTGAATTTACCCAACTAACAGGGCGGGCGGGTCGGCGTGGTCTCGACGAAAAGGGACAGGCTGTCGTGCTGTGGAATCCGTTTGTTACCTTTGAACAGGTCGCCGTTTTGGCGAGTAGTCGTTCTTTCCGCTTGACCTCATCGTTTCGCCCGACCTACAACATGGCTGTGAATCTGGTGCGGTCCTATTCAAGTGAAGAAGCACGCCATTTACTCAATTTGTCCTTCGCCCAATATCAAACAGATCGCGATGTTGTCAAGATTGAAGCGCGCCTTGATCGTCGGCTTGAGCAGTTGGCTGAAATGCGAACAGCAGCCGAAAGTCCATACGGAGACATCCACGACTTCCGGGCGCGTATTGATGGCACATTGGGAATGCGCAGCGAAAGTGCAGTTGAGTTCTCACTCAATCGTCTGCGTCCAGGAGCCGTGATTTACGTGGATAAGGCAAAGGTGAATGGGCGATGTGTCGTACTTGCGACTGCTCATCGATCAGGCGGCGTGAAATTGAATGTATTGACCACTCAGAGAGCGACCTTAAACCTTTCGGCTCGTGATTTTCGCGAACCCGTGGTGGCCTTGGGGCATGTGCAGTTACCCGAGCCGTACGCCCCAACAAATCCTACATTTCAAAAAACAGTGATTGAACGACTGATCTCAATGCGCGCCGAAGAGACACAGTGGACGACGCCAACTCCTGGGCATCAGGCTGTTCATCCAGTTGAGGATGATCCTGATTTGAAGGCTCGATTGAAGGCGGCTGTGCAAGCTGATCGCCTCGCTCGTGAAGTAGACGAGTTGCGTGATCAGGTCAAAGCAAGAGGAAACTCCGTGGCTCGAAAGTTTGATCGAGTTCTCAAAATCCTTCAAGATTGGGAGTACATCTCTGACTGGTCGCTGACAGAAAAGGGAGAAGTGCTAGCGCGCACGTTTCATGAGAGCGACTTACTGGTGGCTGAATGTCTTGATAGGGGTCTCTTGGATGATCTAGATCCTGCTGCGATGGCTGGTTTAGCTTCGGTTTTTGTCTATGAACATCGTTCAAGTGAGCCACCTCCTGCGCCATGGTTTCCTTCCGCTGAGGTGCGCAAAAAGTGGCGACGAATTGAATCTGTCAGTCGCGAATTACAACAGACTGAACAATCGGCTTCGTTAAATCAACATCGCGCACCCGACCCGACATACATCGCTATTGCCCATGCATGGGCGGCTGGTGAAGGCTTCGCAGAGGTCGTTGAGGCCGAGGAATTGTCGGGTGGAGATTTTGTCCGAACGATGAAGCAGTTGATTGATCTCTTACGGCAGATAGCAACCATGGCTCCTTCGGCACAGACTCGAGGTTCTGCTGAGGTGGCAGCGAAACTTTTGATGCGTGGCGTTGTGGCAGCGTCAAGTTCGGTCCCTGGAGTTGCTCCATGACTATTCGTCGTGGAGGCGATTGGGGTCGTCTAGGAACTCCGCCTGAGGATCTACCTTCAGCAAAGTTGGATCATGAGATTGGGGAGCATCTTGGCAATGGAGTCAGCACGATACGACTCTGTGGGGGAGACATGTTCGCCACACTTGGCGGATCGACATCGGGATCACTGGCACCCACCTTGGAATTGCCAATCGATGTCATGCGGATCAGTTTTAAACATTCACGAGATTCCGAGTTGAAAACACGGGTGGCGAGTTCGCATTGCATTTTGCGGGCCATAAATACACGAGGTGGTTGGTTGCGGGGAAACGCCGTGGCGGTGATGAATGCTCAATATTTGGGGGAGTGGGATGTGGCTCCGCGCGGACATCCCAATGACGGGAGAGTTGAAATTTTAGAAGTAGATGCCCGGATGTCTGTACGCCAAAGGATGATTGCGCGATCGCGAATGAAGACAGGAACTCACCTGCCTCATCCAGAAATCTCTGTGAAGAGTGTCAGCGAATTCCTCTGGTCCGGCTCTGCACTGACGATGTGGATTGATGGGGCAAAGATTGGTTTGGTTCAGTTCGTAGAGATTCAGGTGATGAAAGATTTCGCTACATTATGGATATGAGGGAGAACGGTTGTCATGATGAATGCTGAAAAGACGGCGGCGATTACTGAAATAGATCGACTCGCACCCAAACTCATTGAAGTGAGCCACAAGATTCATGCGCACCCCGAATTGAACTTTGAAGAGCACTACGCACATGACTTACTGTGCTCGGTTTTAGAAGAGTTTGGACTGCAAGTCACGCGACATGCCTATGGCGTGGCGACTGCTTTTGAGGCGGTCGCGGGAACTTCGGGTACTGAGGTCTTGGTCTTGCTGGAATATGACGCCCTCCCAGGCATTGGGCATGGCTGTGGGCACAACGTGATTGCAGCGGCTGGTTTAGGAGCGGGTTTGGCGGCAGCGGCACTTGCCCAACAAGTTGGTGGAAGGGTGCGAATCTTGGGTACCCCTGCCGAAGAAGGTGGGGGCGGAAAAATCGCCATGGCCCGACAAGGCGCATTCAGTACTGGAGTAGCAGCAATGATGGTCCATCCAGCGGACGCTGATCTCATTCGGATGGACTCCATTGCTGTGCACACTGTGGACGTGACCTATCAGGGTAAGGCGGCTCACGCAGCTGCTGCACCGTGGGAAGGGCGCAACGCTCTCGATGCAGCGGTTTTGGGGTACGTCAATGTGGCTGCTTTACGTCAACACATTCGTCCTTCGGAACGGATTCACGGAATCTTTACGGAGGCTGGCGAGAAACCAAATATTGTGCCTCGGCTGGCAGCCGCCACCTGGTACGTCCGATCGGACACCATTTCAAGTTTGCAACCTCTCAAAAAACGTGTGATGGCCTGTCTTGAGGGAGCAACTTCGGCATGTGGTTGCACGATGCACAGTCAATGGGACGATCACACCTACGCCGACGTCAGAGA
>CAMAYS010000188.1:0-3542 GCA_945862545.1 Bifidobacterium breve
GCAGACTTTCGTCGCTTTGAACCTACTTTGGCCCATCTCAAGCCGAGAGTATTGGCACTAGCGGCGTCAATGCCCGTGGATGGACGAGTCTCGTTGTCATTGCATGCTGGTGCGTTCACAAAGGAAATTAGCAGTGTGATCAGTGATCCTGATCGAGTGTTGATTGTTGAGTGCAGCCCAAACTTCCCACGTACTTTTGGGGCTGGAACTTACGAACATTCAATTGGTATCGAAGATATTGATTTCTTACTTCTGTCTGATCGGGTGGCACTGAATCTCGCCGATGTGCCAGCGAGCGAAGCAGAGAATCACATCGCTGGTATAGCCGTCACCTACATTCATGACGGATGCACATTGCAAACTGGTATTGGGGGGATCCCGACTCAGGTGGCCACGAAATTAGCTGCTGGAAGTGGCGGTGACTATGGGGTACATAGCGAGATGTTTACGACGGGTCTGATGCGACTGCACCTCGCGGGCAAAGTAACAAATCGCAAGGGGACCGAGTTTGATGGTTTTTCGGTGACAACATTTGCTGCTGGCGAACCTGACCTCTATACATGGTTGCACGAAAACCACGACGTCCGTTTTATGCCTGTGGGTATCGTCAACTCACCTGAGGTGATCTCTCGCAATCGCAATATGGTCTCAATCAACGGAGCAATGGCTATTGATCTTTCTGGTCAAGTGATTGCCGACTCAATTAATGGCAAGCAGTTCTCGGGTATTGGCGGTCATGAAGACTTTGTATCGGGTCCTGGACTCTCCACTCATGGGCGGAGTCTGCTGTGTTTGCCATCTACCTCAGTTGTCAATGGAATAGTGATCTCACGCATTTTGGGACGCATGCCAGAGGGAAGTGTTGTGACAACCCCACGTCATCAGGTGGATGTCGTGATTACCGAATACGGTGCTGCGGAAATCGCTGGGCTATCCATCGCCGAACGGGCACATGCGTTGGCGGCCATCAGTCATCCTGATTTTCGTCAACAACTATTGTCAACCGCCGATGTGTGGCCGAGCGATTAAAATAGTTTCGCGCGAGTCTGCTGCGCGCCTGATTGGGGTTGTGCTTTAGTTGCGTCGCAGTATGACGAGAGGAATAATTCGACCAACAGCATCGGCGGTTACTTGGTATTCGTTGTAAGCCGGCCAAACTATGCACATCAAAGCCCACAACCGTGAGTGTTGGGACAAGGGATCCTGGGGATCCGTCACAATAGCGGTGGCCCAATATTTATCGGATCCGACTTGAACCCACACTTGTGCGTTTTGCACAAGGTTTTCGTACCACAACGGATGTTTTGGCGCGCCACCATTGGAAGCGATCAGAATGACATCATCGCCGTCTGAACCGTAGAACAAAGCGCTGCGATTCCATGCGCCTGTTTTACGACCTTGAGTCGTCAGCAACATTGACATCACACCTTTGTAGTTGTGACCATCAGCGCCGTCAGTTGCAACATACGTGTTGATGTGTTTGCGAACCCAATCCGTCGGACTATCAATGATCGGCGTTGGAGGAGTGGCATTTTGGGTGATGGTCTTGCTCATAGAGCACAGCGTAACCTCACTATTTAGGCGGTCATCTGACTCCTACTTTGGAGATAATGCTTTGATCCAAGCGGGTAGGCGTTGGGGACGTCCTTGAGCATTGATGTAGACGTGCTGGGTCTGGGCCGTGGAGATGATGTTGTCGTTAGCGGTGATCAAATAGTTGATGGTAAAGGTGGCCCCTGTGGTGGCCGCCAAAATCAAATGAACGGTGAGAAGATCGTCAAATTTGAGCGACTGGCGATATTTGACGTTCGCCTCAAGCACCGCCGAATCACCCAGACTCTCTCGTGAATCGGCATATGACTGACCTATGGAACGCAGGTATTCCACCCGAGTTTCCTCGAGATAGGGCAGATACCTGCTGTGATGCACGATTCCCATGGCATCAGTTTCAGAAAATCGAACCCGAATGTGGTGGCTGAAGGCGTATTCGCTGGGCAGCAAAGACGGTTCGGGGTTGGATCGCATGTGGCGAGAGTATCGCCAAATCACCCCGGGGGGCACATGATGGGAGCCCAGAAGATCATCGTTCTGAAAGAACTTTGTCCAAACCCGCTTCTGAGGGCGTAGGGTAGTAAGTCTTCGGGCACAGTGTCCGATTGAAGAGAGAAATGAGTACCACCGTGGCTCTAGGCACAGTGAAGTTTTTTAATGCAGAAAAAGGTTATGGATTCATCTCCCGTGAAGACGGTCCTGATGTGTTCGTGCACTTCTCACAGATCCAGTCTTCTGGCTTCAAAACCCTCCAAGAGGGTCAGAAGGTAGAATTCGACGTCGGTCCCGGACGCAAGGGCGATGAAGCCCGCGATGTCCGCGCCGTTGACTGATCATCTGCTGATCAGTTTCTGATTGCATGTGTTGCAAGTCGCCGTATGGCGGCCTGCAACAATTTCAGTCCCCCACGTATGAGCGGTGCTCAAGCGCGTGTGAACTGAGGCAATGTCATAGGGACGATTGAGAGATATCAGCGACAGTTGCCGAAAGTACTCGCACGAGGTCGTGGCCTTTGATTTCAATATCGAGCCCGCGTTTCCCAGCTGAGACGAAGATGCTGTCGTGCAGCAAAGCAGTCTGGTCAATGACTGTGGGCAATATCTTGCGTTGCGCGAATGGGCTAATACCTCCAACGACGTAACCAGTCATTCTTTCTGCAGCGGTTGGATCAAGCATCTCAGCCCTCTTGGCATCGAGAGCGCTGGCCATCGCCTTGAGCGATAGCAGACCCGATACAGGCACGACGCCGACACCGTGGGTGCTACGACCGCCATGCAGAGCGACCAACAAAGTTTTGAAGACGCGTTCTTCTGCCACGCCCAAAGCCATGGCGGCAGCCTTGCCGTAGCCGTGGTCTCCCACGGCGACTTCATGACTAAATGAGGCGACCTGAAAGGAAATGCCCTCTTTTTCCAACAAAAGTATGGCTGGGGTGCTTCCTTTGGGGCCAAAGTCGGGTTTTGTCACACTGTTCATCGTTTCCGTTGTGAGAAGTGAGGAGGCATTTAGTCGCCGCAGGTAGAGTACCGAAAGCCCGAAATTATGGGTTCAGTATTTCAAGATGAGGCGACGCAGCATTCTATGACCGCACAACACCCAGACTTCAACGATGAGCAGGCCTACATCGATCACGCGTACCTGTGTTTGGCGCGGAGTCGGGAGGATGCCTTGAAAATGAGGAACCTCACAGAATCAGGCATTGGTGGTACTTTCCAAAATCGTTTTGAACGCAACGCCATTGATGATGCCCTGGTAAAACGACTGACTGAACTTGACCTAGGAGATGCTGCTTTAGTGTTTGGTCGCATTGATCGTTTCGAAAATGAGGAACTTGAAAGTTTCCATATTGGTCGCCTCGCTGTCTCCGATGAACAACATCAACCCGTCGTCGTTGACTGGCGGGCGCCGATAGCGGAACCTTTTTACCGTGCTACTGGTCGACAGTCAATGAACTTGGCGCGTCGTCGGCATTTCATTGTGGAGTCCAACAA
>CAMAYS010000189.1:0-3527 GCA_945862545.1 Bifidobacterium breve
CCCGAAGCAACGGCAGCGATTGAACGCGCTATGGATCTATTTGCATTTGAGATTGGTATGGATCCCGCTGAAGTCCGAAGGATCAACTTGATTCCCAAGTTCCTTGAGCCACACACCACTGTCGTCGGTCAGACATACGACGTTGGCGATTATGAGACTGCACTCGACAAGGCATTGCAGGTCGCCGGTTACACCGAGTTGCGCGCCGAGCAGGCGAAGCGTCGTGCGAGTGGTGACACTAAGCAGTTGGGTATCGGCGTCAGCGTGTACGTCGAAATCACTGGTGGTGTCGGCAACGGCGAATCAGCAAAAGTTGAAGTGCTTGATGATGGTCGCGCTGTGGTGTACACCGGCACATCTCCACATGGACAAGGTCACGACACAGCGTGGTCGATGCTTGTACAAGAGCAGACTGGCATCCCAATGGACAAGATTGAACTTGTCTGGGGAGACACCGACCTCGTTCCGATTGGTACCGGCACCATGGGTTCACGATCCTTGCAACAGGGTGGAAACGCAGTCTTCGCAGTGGCCGGCGAATTGGTCAATAAGGCCAAGTCAGTTGCCGCGCGAATTCTTGAAGTGAGCGAAGCCGATGTTGTCTTGGATAAAGATCGCGGCGCCTTCCATGTTGTGGGTACGCCAGCAGTCACAAAAACTTGGGCAGATCTCGCCATCGCTGAAAAATCAACTGGCGGTCTCAACCATAACGATGTCATCAACGTCTCCGGAGCAACATTCCCCTTTGGGGCACATGTCGCTGTCGTGGAAGTTGACACTGAGACGGGCAAAGTTCGCCACATCGCGCATACTGCCTGCGACGATGCTGGCAAGGTTCTCAATCCGTTGCTCCTAGAGGGTCAGATCCACGGTGGCGTGGCTCAGGGAGCCGCTCAAGCGCTGCTCGAAGAGGTTATGTACGACGCTGACGCCAACCCCATCACATCCAACTTGGCGGACTACGGCTTCATCTCAGCGGCCGAACTGCCGAGCGTGACTGTGGTGCATATGGAGACCCCCACACCCATCAACTTGTTGGGAGCCAAAGGCATTGGCGAATCAGGCACTATCGGTTCAACGCCAGCCCTGCAGTCAGCCGTTGTTGATGCTGTCTCACATTTAGGCGTGCGCAATATTGAAATGCCTTGCACCGCAGAGCGCGTCTGGCAAGCAATCCAAGCCGCTCGTTGAGATAAACCAGGGACGAATCATGGCCTACTTGGGAGACTCTCAGAGCATCACTTGTAGGCTACAACCTTATGTCTGACTCCCCGATTCTCGCTAGCGGATTGGTTCGCCACTTTGGTTCTGGTGCCAACATTGTCAAAGCCGTCGATGGGGTTGACCTCGAAGTTCGCCAAGGCGAAATCTTTGGTTTCCTTGGGCCCAACGGAGCTGGCAAGAGCACAACAGTGCGCATGCTCACAACCTTGCTCAAGCCCACCTCGGGGACTGCCACCGTGGCGGGATACGACGTCGTCAAAAACGCCGACATGGTTCGACGGTCAATCGGTGTGGCGCTCCAAGATGCCGCCATTGATCCATTGATGACTGGACGCGAACTGTTGGCCTTGCAAGCAGTTCTCTATGGGCTATCTAAAAATGCTGGGAAAAATCGCGGTGAAGAACTGCTTGAGCGCGTGGGTCTGACCGAAGCTGCTGACCGCCGCGTCTCGACCTATTCAGGTGGCATGCGCCGTCGCCTTGACCTGGCTCTCTCGCTTGTTCACGAACCCACCGTGTTATTTCTTGATGAGCCGACCACAGGTCTTGACCCGATGAGTCGCCTGACCTTATGGGAAGAAGTCAAACGTCTCAATGCTGGTGGAACGACCGTTCTTCTCACCACCCAATATCTTGAAGAAGCCGATCAACTCGCTGATCGAGTGGCAATCATTGACCACGGACGAATTGTTCGCCAAGGTGCGCCGCGTGAACTCAAAGCGATGGTTGGATCACCCACTTTGAGTATCAAAGTGGGAAGCGATCAGACCGAGGAAGCCCGCTCTATCCTGGCGCGCTTTGGAGATTTGCGCACGACATCTGAAGGCACGCTGGGAGTAGGCCTCGCACGCGGTGCCGAAGATGTCGCAACAGTGATTCGCGCACTTGACGAAGCTGGACTCAAGGTTCGTCATCTCGAACTTGATGAGCCCAGTTTGGATGATGTCTTCGCTGAAGCAACGGGATATCGCCTTGAAGGCGCAGGAGCTACTGACACAGGTGAGAAAAATTCCGATGCGGTGGATGCACAAGAAAGCAAAGGCCGTCGCAAGCGCCGTAACCGTTCATGAATATCACGATGACTGATCCGCATTTGATGAAGTCCCCGCGATCGTTGAGTTCGTTATTCCAACACAGTTTTGTGCTCACGAAACGCAGCGTGCTCGGCCGTCTACGCCAGCCTGCAATCATTGCTCCTTCTTTTATTTTCCCACTGTTTTTTGCCGCTCTTGGCTCAGCAAGTTTTCACAAGCTGGCCGAGGACCCCTACTTCACCAAAAATATCGCCTCATCATTTTTGAACTATGCCATCGCAGGAGCCGTTCTCCAAGGTGTGCTTTTTGCTTCAACTTCGGCTGCCGCCGATTTAGCAATTGACATTGAACAAGGTTTCTTTGAACGCCTACTGGCCTCACCTATTAGTCGCACCTCTATTGTCTTAGGTCGCCTCGCAGGGAGCATGGTCGTTGCCATTTTTCAAGTGACAATCTTCCTCATGATATTTATCGGCGCTGGAGCGCGCATTAAAAGCGGTCCATTGGGATTCCTTGGACTCGTCATCGGAGGGGCCTTACTGAGCCTCGCCATGAGTGCGATGATGGCAGGTTTAGCGATCAAAAGTGGTAGCTCCGAAGTGGTACAAAGTACCTTTCCATTGCTCTTCGTTTTAATGTTTTTATCTTCGGCGTTTTTCCCACGTCATTACATGAGTGGCTGGTATCGAACCGTCGCTGACTGGAATCCGATATCGCACATCGTGGAAGGTTTCCAGGGTTTCATCAACCAGGAACTTGATTTCTCACAGTTCGCAAAGGCCTGGCTGCTCCCCCTCGCAGTTGCCATCGTCAGTATCTTTTTCGCATTGCGCTCACTCTCGAAACGACTAGCCGCATCATGAGTTCATCTCCTGTTTCCTCGTCCTTAGAAACTGGGCTTCACGCAGCCCGACCAATGGATGTCATCAAGGTTCTTGTGCAACGTTCGATGATGCGAGTTCGTCGCATGCCTTCGGCGTTCATCCCGTCATTGATCATGCCAGTTTTCCAACTCATTGCCTTTAGCGGTGCTTTCGGATTTGCGGTGACGAGTCTCGGGATCAAGAATGCCCTTGATTGGTATGTGCCACTGAACGCCATTCAGGGTGCCAGTTTCGGCGCCGTGGGTGTCAGTTTCGGTCTCATCAATGACATGCAAACTGGCTTCTTTGATCGCATCTTGTTGGCTCCAACGCGTCGCTGGGTGATGGTCGCCGCTCCCCTCGCCGCGGCAATCGTGCGTTGCATCGTGCCCGTAGCCTTCGTCAT
>CAMAYS010000190.1:0-3406 GCA_945862545.1 Bifidobacterium breve
AGATGCCAGATTGCACCCGAACTCGTAACTCGTCGGCTATCAGTCTGTACCTAATCTGGCGCACACTTGTATTATACTTGTCTCATGAGCTCCATTTCATCTGGTACACCCGTTGAACTTGTCAACAATGTCTACGCCACCCTCGCCGAACGGGTTTCACTCGGTCGTCAGCGTCTCGGGCGACCACTGACTTTGGCTGAAAAGATCCTCATCAACCACCTGGTTGACCCCACCACTCAAGATATGGAGCGCGGCGCAAGTTACGCCGATTTCAATCCCGATCGCGTCGCAATGCAAGACGCAACTGCACAAATGGCTTTATTGCAATTCATGACTGCCGGACTCCCCACGACTGCCGTTCCGTCAACGGTTCATTGCGATCACCTGATTTTGGCCAAGGTAGGGGCAAAGATTGATCTCGGCGTCGCCATTGACGACAACCGCGAGGTCTACGACTTCTTGAAGAGCGTGTCCGCCAAATACGGCATTGGTTTTTGGGGTCCAGGTAGCGGAATCATTCACCAAGTTGTGCTCGAGAACTACGCGTTTCCTGGCGGCATGATGATCGGAACTGACAGCCATACGCCAAATGCTGGCGGGCTCGGAATGGTCGCTATTGGTGTTGGCGGCGCTGATGCTGTTGATGTGATGACAGGTTTCCCATTCAATGTGAAGTGGCCAAAGGTCATCGGCATCAAACTCACGGGAACTCTCAGCGGTTGGTCTTCGCCAAAAGATGTCATTCTTGAAGTCGCTCGTGTTTTGACAGTGGAAGGTGGCACGGGAGCGATCGTGGAATATTTCGGTGAAGGTGCGGACAGCATTTCAGCGACAGGCAAAGCAACGGTTTGCAATATGGGTGCCGAGATTGGAGCAACCTGTTCAGTCTTTGCCTACGACTCCAATATGTCGAATTATCTCAAGGCCACCAATCGCTCCGCTATCGCTACTGCTGCTGACAAAGTTGCCAATGATCTTCGTCCTGATGATGGAGCGCATTATGACCAACTGATTGAGATTAATCTTGATGAACTCAAGCCACTGATCAACGGACCTCATTCGCCTGATCGCGCTCACAAAGTTGGTCAACCCATCGGTGACGCCGCTCGCGAAAACGGTTGGCCCATTGAAGTCTCTGCAGCGCTCATTGGGTCCTGCACAAACTCATCATATGAAGACATCACTCGTGCTGCATCCATCGCACGTCAAGCAACAGCACGCGGTCTGCGCGCCAAATGTGAACTCCTGATTAGCCCAGGTTCAGAGCAAATTCGTGCAACTATCGAACGCGACGGTCTGCTGGCCGATCTTGAAGCCATCGGTGCCACCGTGTTAGCCAATGCCTGCGGCCCATGTATCGGTCAATGGGAACGCTCGAAAGAGGCCACCGATCAGCCCAACAGCATTATCAACTCGTTTAACCGCAACTTCCCCAAGCGCGCTGATGGCTCGGCAAATACTCTCAGTTTTGTCACCTCGCCCGACACCGTGATGGCCGTGGCATTGTCAGGACGTCTTGACTTTGATCCGACTGTGGACACGATTACCGCTCCTGACGGCACGCAAGTACGTCTTGACGCCCCGGTTGGGGAAGTGCTACCGAGCAATGGTTACGACGCCGGTTCAAACACTTTCACCGCTCCCCCAGCCGATGGCGCAGGTGTCTCCGTCGCTGTCAGTCCAACCAGCACACGCCTGCAATTACTTGTGCCCTTCCCCGCATGGAATGGCAAGGACTACCTCGGACTCCCCGTATTGATGAAAGCCAAAGGCAAGTGCACAACCGACCATATTTCAGCCGCTGGTAAATGGCTGACCTATCGCGGACACTTGGAGAATATTTCTGGCAACTTATTCATCGGCGCAGTCAATGCATATGACGATGCGGTAGGTGAAGGAAAAGACATCACCGATGGCGCCACTCGCCTCTACCCCGACATCGCCAAGAACTACAGCAATGCCGGTATTCAATGGTGCGCCATCGGCGACCGCAACTACGGCGAAGGTTCTTCACGCGAGCATGCCGCTATGGAACCGCGTTTTCGCGGCGGTGTCGTTATCTTTGCCCGCTCGTTTGCCCGCATCCATGAAACAAACCTCAAGAAGCAAGGCCTCGTGCCGTTAACTTTTGCCGACCCAAACACATACGAACTAATCGGCGAAGATGACCGCATCAACGTCCTCAACCTGCCGCCCGTACCAGGAAAAAATGTTCACTGTCAGATCGTCAAACCTGATGGAACCATTATTGACTTTGAAGGCGTGCAGACATTTAGCCCTGAACAAGTTGAATGGTTCAAGGGCGGTTCAGCACTGAACATCGTGCGCGCCAAGGTTGCTAGCGGCAATTGATATGGACCTCCGTGATGGCATTCGTACCACTGGTGCTGTGCGCGGTTTCATGGAGCAGGCCGTCGATGATTCAACGTTGTACGAGATACTTGACGATGCGCGCTTTGCTCCCAGTGGCGGCAATCGCCAACCATGGCGAGTTGCCGTTGTTCAAGACGTAACCTTGCGCCGCAATCTTGCAGATGCGATGCAAACAGTTTGGGACGAATATGTAGCGGTCTCGCAAACAGGACGGACTCCCTTCACCGTCGTTGACCCTGCCCCGTATGACCTTGTCTCGGTCAAGCCAGGAAATGTGCCCAATGATTTGTTAGACAAAATTGAATCGGTGCCCGTTGTTTTGGCCATCTCGGCAAACCTTGGCTCAATAGCAATGATGGATAAAGATCTTGCACGCCCAACGATCACCGGTGGTGCGTCGATCTATCCTTTTTGTTGGAGCATTATTTTGGCAGCTCGCTCACGCGGTCTTGGTGGCGTGATCACTACCTTCGCGTCACGCGTCGAACCGATCACCGGAGACTTATTAGGGCTGGCAAAAAATGATGCGCTTGCAGCAACAATTTTTTTGGGCCATCCGATCAAACAATTGAGCAAACTCAAGCGCTCTGCAGTTGAAACCTTCACGACGTTGAACCGCTTCGATGGTCCATCCTTCCCCTCCGAACCAAACAACGACCGCCCCTAGCCAAACCTCAACTGAGCTTGAAAATGGGAGAAGCCCCACATGGGGATGCGGGGCTTCTCAACCTAGATCCCGGCAGTGGGGGGCACTGCCGTTGGATCTTTCGTGAGCGCTTGGGGGAAGCACTCAGCGATTACAAGTTCAAGTATGTCATCTCTCCACCTATAGTTCAAGTCAATAAGGGCGATACCTAGTATCATTTTTAGAGATGGACCTGCGACAGATTACTTCCCTAGTGGCTATTGCTGACCACGGATCCTTCTCGGCAGCCGCTCGGGCTCTTTTCACGGTGCAAAGCAACATCTCAGGCCATATCGCCCGGCTGGAGCGCGAACTTGGGGTCCTGCTGGTCGATCGGACTTCAGGATC
>CAMAYS010000191.1:0-3378 GCA_945862545.1 Bifidobacterium breve
CGCGGTCCATATAACGGTGGATGCGACAAAATCTCATCAAGTGAAAGTGGATTTGGACGAAAAGCCGAGCCGACAACTCCACGATGCATATCAAAACCGACCACACCAGAGATGACGCGACGTTCGGCGACATAAATCGGGCAAGTGACATTGGCAAGTGCGGGGATCATGATGTCAACCCGATTGGGTGATAGCAAAATTGAGCGCAGGCGCATCTCGGAAGTGACGAGCCGCCGAACCACTTCCACGCCTTCTGAGATAAAGAAGTCGTTATCTTCGGCGCGGCGACGAATTTCGGGATCGCTGAGACCCACATAATCTGCCAAACGCGGATCTTGCGAATCAGTGATTTCTATTGTCTCAATGCTCATGTCTTCATTCTGCTGCGGCATTGCACATTTTTGCTTCTCATGATCGTTTAAGCAGTATGAGCGAAAAAACAAATAACCCCAAACCCCTTGTATTACTAGACGTCGATGGTGTCATTAATGATTTAGGTGCCCTCTCGGGGCAGAGGCGCGTCTATGAGGTCGAACGCGTCCTCTCACACGGCCACGTCGTGCACATCCCGAGCTATATGGGGTGGATGATCAGAAAAATCACTGATGTTGCAGAAGTGCATTGGTGCACGACTTGGCGACATCGAGCCAATGATGAAATAGCGTCTCACCTCGGTATTGATTCATTATCGGTAGTCGATGACGGGACAAATTCTCGTTATGTCTCCTGGAAGGCGGCGGCGGCTCATGATCTTGTTGACACTGCCCTGAAGCAGGGTCGTCAAGTTGTCTGGATTGAGGACTTTTATGGAGACCCACCAGCGGCAGCGATGCCCGTCGGTACACAATTTGTCGATACAGCCAAGAATCATGAAATGGTTTTACAGATTGAGATGTTGCCTGCGTGGCTATTGGAACTTTTCGACTCGTCCACACCTGTCGTCCATTTGGCCACCCACTGAGTCTCACTGACCAGCAAATCTTCTGAAAATTGTGATATTCACTTCATAAACTACGGAGCATGAAAACTGTCGTCATTGTTGGGTCCTCGCTGGCGGGTTTGCGGGCCGCAGAAACTTTGCGGTTAGAGAAATATGAGGATCGGATTGTCATCGTTGGTGCCGAGAGGCACCAACCGTATGACCGTCCACCATTATCAAAAAAGGTTTTATTGGGTGAGTGGGAAGCCGAGCGTATCTCGTTGCGTAAAGCAGAAGATTTAGACAAACTCAATGTTGAGTGGAAATTGGGTTCACCAGCGCAGTCCCTCGATACCGAAAAACGTGTCCTCACTTTGAGCAACGGTGAAGAGATTTCTTACGACGGTTTAATCATTGCCACAGGATCTGTTGTCCGGCGTCTGACTGATGAGCCCGACTGGAAAGGCATCCATGTTGTGCGGACTCTTGACGATTCTTTGGCCTTGCGCGCCGAACTAAACCCCGGAAGCAAGGTTGTAGTTATTGGAGCCGGTTTTATCGGGCTTGAAGTAGCGGCCACGGCTCGGGCTCGGGGTTGCGAAGTGGTCGTTCTTGAAGGCGCAGCCGCACCGATGATGCGTGGCTTAGGAGCAGAAATGGGTCACGCGGCAGCGATGGTGCATGGCGATAATGGTGTCACTATGGCCTTCAATGTTCGGGTCACTGGTTTAGCACAAGGTCAGCCTGGCCATGTCGGAGGCGTGAATGTGCAAGATGGGCCGATGATTGTTGCCGATGTCGTTGTCGTCGGAATTGGCGTTAGCCCTGCCACACAATGGCTTGACGGAACGTCTTTAACATTGCGTGACGGAGTTGTCTGCGATGAAACTTTGAATTCCGGCATTGAGGGTGTGTACGCCGCGGGCGATGTCTGTCGTTGGTATAACAATCTCTACGACAAAGAAATGCGCGTCGAGCATTGGACAACAGCGTCTGAGCAAGGTGCCGCAGCGGCCAGCAATTTGTTGGCGGTGTGGCGCGGCCAAGAACCAAAACCATATTCTGCGGTTCCATTTTTCTGGAGCGATCAATTCACAGCGCGAATCCAATTCTTGGGCCGTTGTGACGGTGATGAGACTCCGCACATTGTTGTCGGCTCACCCGAAGAGAGATCTTTCGTGGCGCTCTATGAGAAAGATGGTTTGTTGAAAGCGGCTTTAGGTGTCAGTCGTCCCCGACAACTGATGCCATTTCGTAAATTACTTTCCGAGAGCGCAACCTTTGCTGAGGCCATGGAGTTGGTTGCGACGTTTGTTGCAACCTGAACAAACTCGTGACATGAGCAAATTATTTGGTTAGTCTTTGATCGTGCCGATATCACGAGAGACTGAATGATGGCAAAGGTGGCCGACTAATGCCTCGTCTTGACGCAGAGCGAATCGCATTATGGAAATCATTTCAGATGGCAGGCGAAGTAGTTTCGCGTCGTATTGAGGCAGAGATGTTTGATGAGTTTCATCTCGCATTGCCGCAGTTTGACATGTTGGCAATTCTGGCGAATAACAAAGGTCAATTGCGCGTCAAAGAACTGTGTGAATTGTTATCGGCGGTTCCCAGCAGTTTGTCGCGAAGGATTGATTCTCTCGTGGAGCGTGGCTATGTGACCCGTGAAGAAGCCCCGACGGTTGATGACAATCGAGCAGTTATTGTTCGCTTAACGCGCATGGGCCGATTGGTATGGCGGGATTCGAACATTCTCTATCGACGGGCGATTCAGCGCGAATTCGCTGCTGGCTTGACTGAACCAGAGGTGAGCACCATGATTCGTGCGCTCACAAAAGTGTCGCCGTTCAAAAAGTGAATCGTTGGGCGCGTTGGTGGGTCATTGCCTTGTTGGGCTCTATCCCAGTTGTGGTTTCGGTGGTGCACGGTTTGATGGGTGGAGCAATTTTGCTTCAGGATCGCGCCGTCTTTGGGCTGCAAGTTACTGACGCTGCCACCGGTTCGTTCCCTTCGTTGGGTCAATACAGTTGGCACGGGTGGAGTCATCTTGGGTCGTTGCTGTTTTATATATTCGTACCATTTCATTGGCTCGCAGGTGGTGCGTCATGGGGTCTCTTCGTTGGGGCGGGGGCGCACTCATGTGCGCTGTTGGTACTGATTGCATGGTTGGCTTTTCGCTTGCGCGGACTATGGGGCAGCGCCACTGCCGTGGCCTTACTTTTGGCATCTTGGATGAGTGTTGGTGGCATTGCCAGTGCTGATGTATGGACTCCCTTCTTAGCTATTCCATTATTTGTGCTGTTTGTGACCGCGGCGTGGGGTGTGACTGAACGCGATCGCCCGTCGATGTGGTTGATGTGCATGAGTGCAGCGTTGGTTGTTCAGGTGCATGTGGGCTACTTGCCGATTGTTGGCTTGATTGGACTCACAGCATTAGGGACTTTTTGGTGGACGGG
>CAMAYS010000192.1:0-3362 GCA_945862545.1 Bifidobacterium breve
CTGGCACGGAGATGGTGATGCCTGGTGACAATGTGACTATGACTGTGGAACTCGGTAAGCCGATTGCTATGGATGATGGTTTGCGTTTCGCTATCCGTGAGGGTGGACGTACCGTAGGCGCCGGCCGCGTCGTCAAGATCATTAAGTGAGTCGCTGAACATCATGGCTCAAATCATTCGTATTCGTCTCAAAGCATTTGATCACGAGATCATCGATCAGTCGACGCGCAAAATCGTCGAGACTGTCACTCGTACCAATGCCACCATTCGTGGGCCTATTCCATTGCCCACGGACAAGCATCGTTATACCGTGATCCGTGGACCACACATTGACAAAGACTCGCGAGAGCACTTTGAAATGCGTATCCACAAGCGACTCATCGACATTATCGATCCCAAGCAGGCGACCATTGACAGTCTCCAACGCATCGACCTCCCGGCCGGCGTTGAAGTGGAGATCAAAGTCCAGAACGCCTGAGTTAGATGTCATGCATTTTTGTTGAACCCCGCCGGAAACGGCGGGGTTTTTCATTTCGCTTCTTACGATTTTCTCACCTGAAAATGTCACCTTCGGGTGATGAAAAGAGATAGAACTTGACTTGTGACTGATCACTTCCCCCCGCCGGTTCCTCCAGACTCATCACCCGTGTTTCACGATGATGGTGCTCTCGCTGCCAAAGCAACGCGGCGCAAAAAATTCGTCGTGCTTGGCGTGGTGTGCTCAATAGTCGTTGGTGGCGTAGTTGGGGGTCGTCTTGTGTTATCTGATTCGCCAAGTCTGGGGACTTCTGATCAACCGATAACGACTGCGGTACGAAGTGTTGATGATGAGCCAGCAATTGACGTGGCCGCTGTTCTGCAAACGATCACCCCCAGCGTGGTGACGATCATTTCCAACCTTGCTGATGGTCGGGCCACCGGAACTGGAGTCGTGATTTCTTCGGATGGAGAAATTCTGACTAATGCTCATGTGGTTGAAGATGCAGATTCTGTGAGTGTCATGTTTGTGGACAGCCTTAATCCCGTTTCTGCACAGGTGTTAGCTATTGACATGGGCAATGACTTAGCACTGTTGCGCGTGGATCTGAGTGGCTTATTGCCAGTGGTCTTCGCCGATGCCACTTCGATTGATATCGGTGATGATGTTGTGGCAGTTGGTTTCGCTCTCAATCTTGATGGTGGCCCAACTGTCACGCGCGGTATAGTTTCAGCATTGAACCGCACCATCACTAGCGGGGACGGCGCGCTAGATGGTTTGATTCAAACGGATACGGCGATCTCATCGGGAAATTCAGGCGGACCGCTACTCAATACTTCTGGCCAAGTCATTGGCATCAACACCGCAGTCTTCAAGAGTTCGACTGATGTTGCGGCGAATAATGTTGGCTTTTCCATTTCTGTTTCAGAAGTCTTACCTGTGATTGCCGCCTTGAGGGCGTTGGCCAATGGTGCAACACGAACAGAGGGCTACCTCGGAGTGACTGTATTGAACCGTGATGATGGGGGCAGGGGAGCGGTGATTGGCGATGTGTCTCCCGATTCGCCAGCCGATCTTGCTGGAATGATTGCTGGCGACATAGTGATTGAGGCTGATGGATCACCAGTTGACGGCCAACTGGCCTTAGTAGCCGCTATCCGCGACAGATCTCCAGGTGACACCATCGCCGTTGATGTTCTCCGTAATGACAAGCGGATGACCCTGTCTGCAACGTTGACAGAGCGGCCTGTTCAGTAGTCAAAGAATCATCGGGCTTTATCGCCTACTGTGCGTTTATGCTCGATACTCACATAGGTGGTTCGCGACCGTTTGGATTGAACTATTGGCCACTGCCGGCAGATGATCCAGGGGTGGAAATTCCTCGTGAGTCGATCCGTTTAGTCAGTCCCGATGGCGCTTTGGTACGTGGAATTTTGTGGACTCCGCCTCAAGGAAAGAAATGGAAGACGGCAGTTATTCTTTCGCACCCTCGGGGTGACTTCAGCGTGCACTATGCCGCACCATTGTTAGCCGCCGCTGGATATGCGGTGCTGGGTTTTGGTACGCGCTACATGAACAATGACACTGACTGCTTGCACGAGGCTTGCACCATTGATGTGGAGACTGTGCACAACGAGATGAAGCGTCGTGGGGCACAAGCCGTTGTGTTGCTCGGTAACTCTGGAGGCGGATCGCTGATGGCGCTCGCTCATACCGAGCGGGGCATTGGTGATGGATGGATTGGTATGGCCGCCCATCCAGGCGAAGGTGTTTTTATGTTGCAAGTCATTGATCCGAGCGTGGCCGATGAGATGGATCCGTTCTCGACCATTCCTGAACTTGATATGTACCATCCCGATAATGGCTGGCGCCCTTGGCCAGAGCCTTGTGTGTATGACAAACAATGGTTGCAGCGTTATCGTGCTGCACAGATTGAGCGCGTGGCGCGTATTGACGTAATTGCTAAGGCCAGCATTGCCGAATCGGGAGTAGCTGGTTCTCAGTTGCGTGGAGTTGAAGCATCCACTCAAACTTTGCAGTGGCGCGAGTTACGACGCCGCGCAGTGTTCACAAAGTACATGGTGATTTATCGCACTCTCGCAGATCCCGCGTATCTTGATTTGTCAATAGATCCTGATGATCGCCCGATGGGAAGTTTGTTTGCATTTCCTGATCCTTTTGATGCCAACTATGGACGAGGGGGACTTGGTCGCTCAATGACGGCGCGTGGCTGGTTGTCAACATGGAGCGGATTATCAAGTCACGCCAAGTTGGCAGACACTATGCCGAATGTCAAAGTGCCGACACTTTTGATACACCCGACCGCTGACACGGAAATTCGTTTGTGGCAAGCCAAAGAAATCGTGGATAACAGCGGCGCGGTTGACAAGACCTACATTGAAATGAAAGGCGCTCCGCATTATCTAGAGGGGCATCGACAAGTTGCCTTGGCGCATGTTGCTGAATGGCTCGCCAAAAGGTTTCCCTAAAGATTGTGTGCTTCGCCGTTTCTTACTGTTGAACTCCCACATTTCCTGAAACAGATTGCAATGTTGTAGGAAAGGGCGCACAATGACGAGTAATGAAAAAACTAGGTTCACAGTCAGAAATCGCTTGGCCGATCATTTTGATGAAGGTTTTGCTGACGATCTCATGAGCCTTGTCCCGCCCTTCGATGTGTCTGAATTGGCTACTCGGGCGGAGATGCATGCCGAGTTTGGCAGTCTTCGGGCGGAAATGGCGCTGGGTTTTGCCCGTGTGGATACGAAATTTGCTGAATTACGCTCCGAAATGCATCAAAACCTGCGAAATTCGAATATGGCAATGATGTCGCTCATGGTCGCTTTGCATGGTTTGCTGTTTGCGGCGCTCAAAATCTGGCCTTA
>CAMAYS010000193.1:0-3327 GCA_945862545.1 Bifidobacterium breve
AGAGGTTGCCTGGACGTTCAGGGAGGCGGTGGTGAGGTGGGCAACTCGCTGGCATGCTGGACTTGTTCGGCCACTAGTTCTTGTTCGTAGCGTTCAAGTGTCCCAAGGGCGATAGCCGAAGCAAGTTCAATGCGAAATTGCACTTCTGAGGCAGGCCCATCGCCGTAGCCGAGACCGGCTGGTTTACCACTCGTTGTCATTGCAAAAATCGTGATGCCGCCCGGTAAATGTGAGCAGCCCATCATTTTGTCAAAACGCCATTCATGGGCGCGTTTACTGCCAGCGAACATGATGCGTGTATTAGTGATCAAAGCGTGGCCATCATCAGTTCGGTTGATTGATTCTGCACCCTGAGTGATTTTTCCACCGGAGCGTCCCGTATTCAAGCGCACTCGTCCGAAAATCGGAAATGAGACACCCCCGTATCCACCGCTGTATTGCGTGGGGGCTTTGACATTTTCTAGATACGCAACGCCCTGCAGATAGGCGATCGGGAATTCCCCGCTTTTAAGCATGAAACCGTAGTCATTGGTGTCCACAAACTGCTCGTGAGTTTTTCCATGACGACAGTCATTAACGACCTTCAGCATCACTTCTAGGGCAGCCGAATTCTTCTGCCATTCGGCCAGTGCTGCGGCTGACTTGGTCGCTGCAGCCTGAGCAACCTTGAGTTGCGCTTTTTTCTTCCGGTCAGCAAAGAATCCCATACATCTCACCATAGACCCACGGTGTGACACCCTGTATCCGCTTGGTGGGAAGTGCCGAA
Organism: Bifidobacterium breve; assembly: GCA_945862545.1. Classification (GTDB taxonomy): domain Bacteria; phylum Actinomycetota; class Acidimicrobiia; order Acidimicrobiales; family Ilumatobacteraceae; genus Casp-actino8. The sequence goes on from CAMAYS010000193.1 coordinate 767, forward strand.
AACCCTGCTTACATAAGGGTGTGGACGATTACTCGGCGCGGCTGTTGCAGGTCACAAAAGAAGTCGTGGATACTTGGAGTCTGCGCCTATTACAAGGCACAGTGATCGCTCGAGGTTCAGCACTGCCATTGACATCTGAGATGTGTGATGAAGTGACGACCTCGGTACGACAGGACGTGACAGTGAGTTTGAGTGAGTTACTGACAACAGATGTTCTTGCGCAGCGAGTCAATCCATTGACTATCTTTCGTTCAGCCACGCAACCAATAACCGATGCTCTGCTGGCGATCGGTGTGCCGTCAGTTCAGCGGGATGAATTTAACGTGCGCTCATTTCCACTTGACGTGTTTGCTCTATGCCCAGCGACTTGGGGCGATATAGATGAGCGGTTGATTGAGCCTGGCCTTGAGTGGGGCGCCTTCAAGGCTGCCAGCGTGATCACGCATCACAAAACTGTGTGACCTGCGACTCAAACCTGTGCCCAATGTGTTACGGAGTGACAAGACATTTGGCCCAGGATCAGGTTGAGTGAGAGTGTGCGAAGTGATCGGCGGCAGTCTTGGAGAAAAGTGGCCACGGTGCTTTCCGTGGTCTTATTTCTGAGCGTCGTTGCATCATGTCAGATCACTAATCCAAAGTCCTTTGAACGGCTGCAACTGTCGCAGATACCCACATCTCAGCCGTCATTTTCTTTGTCCTATGGAACAGATAGGCAGCAAAGTCTTGACGTCTATACGCCCTACGGTTGGAACAAAAATGACTCGCGTCCAGTGATTGTTCACGTCCACGGTGGCGGTTGGAATGGCGGTCAGCGGGCGGATGTTTCGGCGTCAATGAAAACTCAATTGCTCCGTGGTTGGGTAGTTATTTCGGTGGATTACCGCTTGACACCGCGGGTGAGCTTTCCCGAGCCGATTCGTGATATCGACCGAGCAATTCGTTTCGTGAGATCACAAGCCTCAAACTTGGGCATTGATCCCAAGCAGTTGATCCTCAGCGGTCACTCGGCGGGCGGGCACTTGGCAATGATGCAAGCCATGGGTAATGCGCAAGCAGTTTTTGTTTCGCCTAACCTTCCGCCAGAGTTAGCCGCACAATCCAGTCGTCCGAGTGGAGTTGTGGCTCTTGGTGCTCCTATGGATCTCAACGCTTGGGCCATGGATGGCTGGGAAGCGATTCCCAATCTGCTCAATCTTTTTCTCAATTGCCCATCAAAGAAAATGACGACGATGAACTGTTCAAGCGAGCGTTTAGCGACGGCATCGGTGAATGGTCTGATTGACCCAAGTGACCCACCCATGTATTTGGGTCATGGTGTTGACGACCCAATTGTCGGTGTCGAACAGGTCTTTATCATCTCCAACATCGCCATTGACCAAGGCATGGCAAGCAATGTAAAGGTTGATGTTGTGGACTCGGGACCCAAAGATGCCCGCCAGCATTTCCCTGATATGGGGCTCAATCTGAATGCCCTGAACAGTTTTTTGGACTTAGCAATCACTGGACAGATGGGCTAACTGCTCCTGCGTCAGACAGACTGTAGGTATGCAGCGCCGTCAGGAAGTACTCGCCGACTCGAATTTGCGTGGAGTTCGACTGACCCGATCTCTCTGTCAAGCCACCGATGAGTGGTTGCAATCGGTTTGGCAGTCGGCCAACGAAGCGGTGACGATTTCCAAGCGGGTGGCCTTAGTTGCCGTTGGTGGTTACGGCCGGGGGGAACTGGCCCCGTATAGCGATCTTGATGTGATGTTGATTCACGACGGCGCGAAAAATATTGATGACCTGGCAGCCAAGATTTGGTATCCCATTTGGGACTCAGGAATCAAATTGGGACACTCTGTGTGCACGGTCAAGCAAGCAGGCGAATTGGCCAAGTCTGAACTTGATGCGGCGACTGCGCTGCTGAGTGTTCGTTGTTTAGCTGGCGACTCAACCCTCGCTGATGAACTTAGCGCTGAGGGTATCAAGGCATGGAAAGCAAGTTCATCGGTGCGGCTTCCAGAATTAATGCGTCGCGTGCGCGAACGGCAACTCGAACATGGCGAGGTTGCCTTCTTGTTAGAGCCAAATCTTAAAGAGGGGTACGGAGGGTTACGCGATATCCACGCCCTCTCATGGGCGCAAGCAGCGGGCGTCTCAATCACACCTGCAGATCGTGACACGCTTGACGCTGGTCGTGATGTTTTGATGGCCGTACGCGTGGCATTGCATCGTCAGATGGGACGCGCAGTGGAAGTGATGCATCTAGAAGACCAAGACGCGGTGGCACCATTATGCGGATATCGCAATGCGGATGATCTGGTGGCAGCATTATCAAACGCGGCTCGCGCTGTCGCATGGGTGGGTGATGAAGTATGGGCCCGCATAGCTTCTGCTAAAGCAAAGTCAATCCCGGATCAACACCTTGCACCAGGTGTCATTTTGCATGATGGAGAGATTCACCTCGATGAAACCGTGGACCCCTCAAGCGATCCGACACTTCTTTTACGTGTAGCCGCTGCAGCAGCGCGACATAAAACGCGCATTGATCGACCGACTTTGGATCGTCTCGCAGAGTT
>CAMAYS010000194.1:0-3282 GCA_945862545.1 Bifidobacterium breve
CGTCGACGCATCATTCGTCACCGTCGCCGAGTGGCCTAAAGAGGTCCTCGCTAGCCTGTCAACTATGAGCGAGTCATCTTCGTCGTTGCCTATCACCTTGGAATCAATTGGTGGTTGGCCTGAACTCATTTCTTTGTTACTTGACCGCAGAGACATTGATGCTGCCTATGCGCGTGCTGCAATGGCGAATATCCTCGCGGGTTCCGCCACGCCGGCGCAGTTGATTGGTTTTGTTGTGGCGTTACGAGCCAAGGGTGAAACCCCCGAAGAAATCTCGGGTTTATTAGATGCAGTTTTAGCGGCCGCTACGCTCGTTCCTCTTGATGAGTCACTGCGCGATCGGGCGATTGACATCGTGGGTACGGGCGGGGATCGCAGTCATTCAATCAATGTCAGCACCATGGCGGCCATCGTTGTCGCTGGTGCGGGAGTCCCCGTATGCAAGCACGGCGCACGGGCCGCTTCATCGCAATGTGGCACGGCCGATGTTCTTGAAGCCCTTGGAGTTGTCGTCGAACTATCGCCACAGGGTGTTCTGCGTTGCATTGAACGTGCCGGTATCGGTTTTTGTTTAGCGGCGCGTTATCACCCCGCTTTTCGCTTTGCGGCACCGGCCCGCCGCGAGATCGGAGTGCCGACGGTTTTCAATTTGTTGGGGCCGATGGCTAATCCTGGGCGCGTTAAACGCCAACTCATTGGAGTGGCGAATCCCTTGGTGGCCGAAAAGATGTTGGCATCATTGCGTTTGCACGGCGCAACGTCATCATGGGTCGTACATGGTGGCGGTCTCGATGAATTGACGACGACAGGACCGTCGACGGTTCTTGAACTGCGTGATGGTCATGTACGAACCTTCACGGTCGATCCTGTCGCTCTAGGTCTAGCCCCAGCAATCTCGACAGAACTGACTGGTGGGACTCCGGCCTTTAATGCTGACGTTGTGCGGCGTGTGATGGACGGCGAACATGGGGCGCACCGCAACATTGTTGTTCTCAATGCGGCGGCGGGTCTTGTCGTCGCAGATGTCGCTGATTCACTTGAACAGGGAATCGCTATTGCTGAAACAGCCATTGACTCGGGTCAGGCGTTTCAGGCACTGTCGTTATTAGTGAGTGAGTCGCAATCGGCATTGTCTGACTTTGGCGCCTAAGTCAGACAATTTATGACCTTGGCGGTGAGGGTTCCTGGTTCTTCGGCCAACATGGGTCCAGGTTTTGATGTCCTGGCGATGGCTGTGTCCATCTATGGCGAACTTGGCATCGTTGATCCATCTGCACAGTCGCACGGCCAAATCGCCACCACAAATCATCCAGCGAATGTGGCGTTTGTGCGAGCCGGCGGAATCGGAGAAGTGTGGGTGGACTCGCCGATTCCATCGGGTCGTGGGCTTGGTTTCTCGGCAGCGATGCGTGTCGGTGGAGTAGCCCTTGGTTTAGCGCAACGTCGAGGTATCGCCGAGACAGAATTTGCTCAGTTCATTGATGCGTCGCGCGGTGAACTTGTCGAACTCGCTGCTGAACTAGAAGGTCACTATGACAATGCTGCAGCCAGCGTTTGGGGTGGCGTGGTGTCGGCATCTCCTGAGCGGGTCGCCTTGATTCCGTTAGCCGCATCGATGAGAAGCGACGTGTGTGTCCTTGTGTGGATTCCACAATTTCAAACGGCAACGTCAAAAAGCCGCCGGAATCTTCCAGACGCCGTGTCACGAGCGGAGGCGATTTTCAATATTGCCCGCGCCACACAGTTAGTCATTGCTTTGTCCACGGGTGATTTTGATTTATTGCCTTCGACTGCATCGGATCAACTGCATCAGGAAGTTCGCTTGTCCGATACTCCAATGTGCGCCGAAGTGATGTCCGCGTTAGTCAACGCTGGTGCCCTGTCATCTTGGCTTTCTGGTTCGGGACCCACAGTCGCGGCTTTTGCACGACGCACCAACGTGGAAGAAGTGGCGGCACAAGTCGGACGCGATTTCCCGTTAGGTCGAACTCAAATTCTTGACATTGATGTGCGCGGTATTCACTCAATCTAAGCAGCGGTATGCAGATCGAGACGATGCAGTTCGGGAACAGCTTGAATGGGCGAGGCCCATTGACCGCTGCAACTGGAAAGCGCAGGGTGCATATTCTCGTCTTCTAAGAAACGAGCAATACACATCACTTCATCAAAGAGATGACGCTCAAGAGGTCCAGTGCAGGACTCTGAAGATTGATGAGGTTGCAAGAGAGGTGCGAGGGAATCCAAGACCTTGTTGCCTGTCACTGTGAGTGGGGAGAAAAGCTGTCCGTCCAGTCGAGTCCCGATGAGTACGCCACAGTCAATGTCGTAGTGCACATCGCTGTGCTGCAAACTCAATGAACCTGCATCACGTAATTGGTCACAGCGACGTTGGCGATTGAGGGCTTGCACCAAAGCCTGCGTGCGGTCCCGCATCAAGGCGGCTTCTTCAAAGCGTTGCGCGATTGCCAAAGCGGTCAACCGTTCGTGCAGGAGGGCAAATAGTGCTGCAGGTGATGTGGTGAGCGAGGAGCTGATGAAATCAACGATGGTGCCATAGTGGGATCGATCAGCAGTGCCCGAGCATGGGCACATAGCCACTCCAAGTCGGGCTGCTGAACACACTGGGGCATCACTCGGCGGCGTATAAGTGCGGCCCATGCGTGCCGTGCAGCGCCGCAGTGGCACCACCGACTCAATCGCTTCAATCACCAAGCGAGCGGCACTACGACTGGTCAATGGACCAATGTGGATGCCTTTTTTCGCGGGGTTTTTAGAAATCACGAGTCGTGGCCAATCCTCATCAAGAGTCAGGCGCACATAGCAGTATTTGTCGCTTGTCGTGCCGACCCTGTTGTATTGAGGAGTGAGACGTTGGATCAATCGCATCTCTAAAACTCCTGCCGTCAGGGCATCAGGCGTAGCGATGTGGTCAACGCCGTGAACCTGACGTAGCAGCGGACCAATCTTGCGTCGCGTCTCAGTCGTGCTGAAATAACTTCGGACGCGCTGGCGCACATTGGTTGCTTTGCCGACGTACAGCACCTGACCCTTCACATCAGAAAATATGTAGACCCCGGGCGAGCGCGGCAGGTCTTCGGTGAGGCGGAGTTTGTTGGCTTGTGGATGGGTTCCGAGTTTTGGTAATCCGATCAGATCATCAAGACCCATCACCCCAAATCCTGATGCGCGCTCAATCAATAAATGCAAAAGATCACCTGTGGCCAGGACATCATCTAGGGCGCGGTGACTGGGTTGATGAGGGAAGCGGAAATGGGCCGCCAG
>CAMAYS010000195.1:0-3266 GCA_945862545.1 Bifidobacterium breve
GCTTGCCGGCAGCTTCACGACCTTTTTCGATGGCACGTGAAAGGACGCGCTCGTCTTCAGCGGTCAGCAAAGGAACCTTGCCGATGTCGTTGAGATAGATGCCGATTGAATCATTCATAATGTTTGTCTCTGTTCGTGGTTTGTGCACTGCAACTCTGTGAGCAAGGGCCCTGGAGAATCGGCACAACCGATTTAGGGCACAAAGCAAACGGGGCTCAGTGGATTATGGAAAGCGGGGGGTATTCGGACTGACAACTTATGACGAGACCAGAATTGCTAGGGGAGATGGTCTTGAGAAGGAGTCATGAGGTTATCACGGGAAATTCGGCTTGTATAGGGTCGGAGGGTTTTTAGGGCACTTATTGTCGTTTAATTCTTCGGCATCTCGGGTCCTTTCCTTAAGTAATTTCTCTGAAGAAAAGCGATTATTTTTATGAAAATCTTGAATAGTCGCAGTTCAATCGGTGTTTCCTCAGTGATAAACGACCTGACCAGCCTGATGTGTGCGCCCATAGACTCACAGGGTGGATATTTCTTTGGCCCCTTCTATTTCGGGCAAACCTCGAATCGGGCTCTTCGGCGGCACTTTCGATCCTCCCCACGTCGGTCATTTAGTCACGGCCGTCAATGTCATGTCGGCGCTGAGGCTGGACCTAGTGATTCTGATGGTCGCCAATGTGCCTTGGCAAAAAGAGCATTCGCGAATCATCACTCCGGCGGTCGACCGTTTAGCGATGGTTCAAGCTGCCGTGGCCACTGTGCCTGGCTTGTTGGCAGGTGGCTGGGAGATTGAGCATGGCGGTCCCAGTTTTACGGCGGACACTTTGACTGCACTGCATGATGAATATCTTGACGGTGAATTTTTCACGATCGTGGGTGATGATGCAGCCAGTGGACTCACAACATGGGAGCGCTACGAGGATGTTTTACGTTTGAGTCAAGTTGTTGTCGTTGATCGTCCTGGTGCACCAGTTGCTTTGTCAAAAGATATTGCGTGGGTGCGAGTTGAAGTTCCACGACTTGAGGTTTCAAGCACTGATCTTCGTTCACGTTTCACTGACGGACGACCACTTGATTATTTGGTGACGCAACCCGTTCTCGACGTCATCAGCCAACGAAATTTGTACGGAGTAGCGCTCAAGGTGAACTCATGAATAGTTTGTTGCAGCAGCGTCGTCGCCAAACAATGTTGAACTTTGGCGCAGGCTTAATTGTTTTGGCATTGTTGCCGATTACGGGGGTTGTCGCCTGGCGTGCGATTCGTGATTCGAACGCTGCCCAGGGTGTTATTTCCTTGCCATCGCGAGCGGTCCCTCTGACTCCGACAGCGATTTTTGCGGTCACTGATGAGGAGAATTTCTTGACCTCCTTGACGGTGATGGCACTGACACCGCAAGGTGCCGGCGGAACCGTGATGGTGATCCCCGTGGGTGCCCTCGTCGGAGGAAGGCCGGTGGGTAAACCTCAACGCCTCGCTGATGTCTACGGCTCAGATGGGGTTGAAGCGTTGCAGAATGCGGTTGAGGCGATGACGAATAGTCAGATTGATCAAATCACCGTCAACGGTGTTGATGGAACTGCTGAACTGTTGGCGCGTGTGGGGACTGTGAACGCGACATTTAGTACTGACGTGACGGACACCGAGTCAGAAATTTCTGATGTGATCGCCGAGAAAGGGTCAGTCAATTTGGCTCCGATGGAGATGTCAGCGGTCTTAGCAGCGCGCGATATTTCGGTTGATGAGGCGGGGCGCTACCCAAGTATCAAGGCGACTTGGGAGGGCATCTCATTGGCAGTTGGTAGTGGCAGGCCAGGAGCAGTCCCAGCGGTGGTCATCCCCGATGTGGGGGCACAATCACCTGCAGATATGCCTGCATTTATGTCGGCTTTGTTCGCTGGCCCGATCAACATTTGGCAGATTGATACCGAACGCATCATTGATGCTGAACGCAACCCCAAAGATATTGATGTCTACCGCTACAACGCTGGTGAGGTAGTGATGGTCATGGCCAGTGTTGCACCGAGTGCGATGGTCGCTGTGTTGCCCACTCTTACGGTTCAGGTCGATAGCCCATTTGACGACTCCACTGTCACTCAAGACTCAGTATTTCGGATTTTGTACATGGGAACGAACGTCGTTTTGGTTCGCGTGGTGGCTTCGGTGCCGCCCCCGGTCACGATCATTAGATATTCAGATGAGATGGATCGTGCTATTGCTGAGCCATTAACCACTATGTTGGGAGAAGTCGTTTTTGAAAAAGCCACCGAACGGGTGGATGGCGTCGATATACAAATCGTGCTTGGCGACTCATTTGTGACGTTCATGAGTGACGGCGCCAAACCAGATCCAAATATTGATCCACAAGATTTAGTCGCCAAAACGACTGATGCTCCACCAACAGAAACGACTCCATAATGGCGACTACCCCAAAGCAAGCAGCCTCCTCAGATAGTGATGATTCGGTCAGACCAGAAACCTTCGAGTTGGCCTGTATCGCTGCTCGGGCCGCTGATGATAAGCAGGCAACGAACACCATTGTGTTATCCGTCGGCAATGTGCTCACGATCACCGAACTCTTTGTCGTGACTGGTGCTTCAAACCCACGATTAGTTCGTGCTGTGGCAATTGAGATCGAGGATCGGATTCGCGAAGTGTGCGGTCGTTCGCCAGGTCGCACCGAAGGCCATCGCGAGCAGTCGTGGGTGCTACTGGATTACGGCGATGTCATTGTTCATATTTTCCTCGATGAGACACGAGAGTTCTACGAAATTGAGCGCTTGTACAAAGATGTGCCGCGCTTGGAGTGGCGCGCCTGATATCTGCGAGACCACGAAGTATTGCTGAGCGGGTTTCAGCGAGGCGCCGTTAGTTGGTATCGTTGTCATGTCCCGCAAGGGGCTGTAGCTCAGTTGGCAGAGCGCTTGCATGGCATGCAAGAGGTCAGGGGTTCAATTCCCCTCAGCTCCACGTACACAGTCCCAGGTCACAGGCCTGGGACTTTTTGTTTGTTGGCGGCAGGGTCTCGTGTGTGGGTGAGTCAGGGGGCCGTCGCAACGTATGAATAACTGTTGCGCAAGTCATCGCCTAAAACTTGTGCATCTTCGGCGCGTGTCTCTACGACAAAGTCTTCTTCTAACGTTTTGTAGTCGTACGTCCAACCTTCGGGAAGTTGTAGACGATCAGCAAGAGTCAACAAGTCCTTTTCGGCGAGCGCTGAGTCAATCTGCTGGCTCCAACTCTGCATCACATACGTTTTGCCCTCGGC
>CAMAYS010000196.1:0-3262 GCA_945862545.1 Bifidobacterium breve
CCTGATTTGTCCTTACGCTTGGCGACCAAAGTGCAAAACACCTTTCCACCGAATGTGCCCGACGAAGTTGAACATGGTGCAGGAACAGAAGATTGCTATGACTTTCTCGTACGTATGCACCAGCAACTGCAGCCAGATTTCTATGTAGAAATAGGTGTTGAATATGGTGCAAGTCTGCGATTAGCAGCCTGTCCAGCATTAGGTATTGACCCTGCCCCGCAGTTGAAAAAGCCGCTCGCCGACAACCATCGTGTGAGTTTGACAACTAGCGACGATTTCTTTCATCTGACGGATGCCGCGTCACAACTTGCACCCATTGACCTCGCCTACATCGATGGAATGCACCAAATTGAATTCGCGTTGAAAGACTTCATGAATATTGAGAAATATTCACATGCTGGCTCTGTGATCATTGTTGATGACATCTATCCCGCTCATCCAGTGCAAGGAGCACGCATCCGCGAGTCACGGTTTTGGACAGGGGATGTCTGGAAACTGATTGAAATTTTGGCTTATGGCCGGCCTGATCTGATTCTTCTGCCGATTGACACATCACCAACTGGAAGCCTGATGATCCTCTGCGCCGATCCTGATAATCGCGAGCTTTGGAAGGGTTACGATCACACAGTAAACAATGCCATAGCCATAACTACTGAGCCGCCCGAATCAATCGTGAAGCGACAAGGAAAAATTGATCCGAAAGATCCTTTACTTGAGCACATTTTTTCCATCTTGCTTGAGGCTCGTAGAAAACAGGACTTCACTGGCCTTCGCGAGTATCTGCGCCACTTCATCAGCGGAGCGCTACCACGAGCGGTCGTTAAATAAGACCTCAGGCATCTGTCTCATTCGCCAGTGGCCCGATCGCTCCGATGGCATCGAAGTACGCCAAATGCGCCTGAGCAATGTTGACGATGTCCACATCATCAACAAGGTCAATTCCCAATTCTTCGACTTTGCCTAAAAGAAATCCGATGAGTGAGTCATCGCTGACCACAACGGCAGTTTCTTGATCCTGACGATGGTCTACTGCTCTATCAGGCAGTAGACCTTTGGCGTGAAGCCAGTTCATGTGCAACACCAGCAGTTGTTCAAGTTCTTCCATCGTCACTCGTGCTTGGGTCGACTCCGACAAAGACTGCGCCACAAAATCGGTCGCTTGTTCCAGTTGATACACCGCTCGCGGTGCCATTGCGTCAAGGCGGCGAGCCTCACGACCGATCGTCAACGCCGCAATCAGAAATACGCTGACAGCAGATAGGACAATGAACAACCAAATCACAATGTCACGCTGTGACGCTCAAGGCTGTCTTTATCAATGCGCTCATAGCAGATGCATACCGACCAAGAAGGACGAAATGCCGAGACGAAATCAGATACCGATGCGCTGTGCGAGTAACTCGCGGTGGTACGTCGGGTCACCGAACAACAATTCGGATGACTTCGCACGCTTGAAGTAGAGGTGTGCTGGGTGTTCCCAGGTGAAACCAATACCACCATGAATCTGAATGTTTTCAGCGGTTGCGTGGAAGTAAGCCTCTGAGCAGTAAGCCTTGGCAAGTGAAGCAACCGATGCGAGTTCGTCGTTCATTTCGCTCGCGCACCACATGCCGTAGTAGGCAGCAGACTTGGCCGATTCAACCTCGAGCAACATGTCTGCACACTTGTGCTTAATAGCCTGGAACGAACCGATCGGACGACCGAACTGCACGCGAACCTTGGCATATTCAACAGCCATGTCGAGAACCTTCTGTGCTCCACCGACCTGCTCGGCGGCGAGGCCGACAGCAGCAAGATCAAGCACAGTTGACAGAACAGTCCAGCCAGCGCCTTCGGTGCCGATAAGTGTCGCCGGAGTATTGCTGAACTCAAGCTTGGCTTGTTTGCGAGTCTGATCCATCGTTGACAAAGCAGTGCGTGTTAAACCGGCAGCGTTGCCATCAACGGCAAACAAACTAGTTCCCTTACCGGTCTTGGCGGCCACGATGATGAGATTCGCGGTGTGTCCGTCGAGGACAAACATCTTGGTGCCGCTCAGAGTGAACGACGATCCGCTTCCCGATGCCTGCATGGTGATGCCGCTCTCGTCCCACTTGCCTGAAGGCTCGGTGTAGGCGAGGGTCGCGATTGTCTCGCCAGCGGCGATACCAGGGAGGTACTTCTTCTTCGCAGCCTCATCACCCGAGTGAATGAGAGTGTTGGCAGCGAGAACAACAGTTGCGAAGTACGGGGCGCACAAAAGTGAGCGACCCATTTCTTCGAGCACAACGCCGAGTTCGACGTAGCCATAGCCCGAGCCGCCGTAGGCCTCAGGAATGTGCAGACCCTGGAGTCCCATTTGCTCGCCCATCTGTGACCACACGGCCTGGTCGAAACCGGCCTCGGTGTCCATCTGTTCGCGCACTGAGGCTTCGCTGCTCTTGGCATCGAGGAAAGCACGGACTGTTTTACGGAGTTCTTCTTGTTCTTCTGAGAATGCAAAGTTCATGTGATCATTGTGTCGCGGTGGTGGGGCCAATGACAACTCGTTGTGTGTACCGCTGTGTACACAATCTGGCTCTTGGGTTGTTAGGTTGGGGACATGAGTGAAATGGGCATTCGCCAACTGCGAGCCGACGCTGCGGCCTCGGTGCGCCGAGCTGCGTCGGGCGAACACATTGTGATTTCGATTGGCGGACGACCGATCGCACAGTTGGGTCCGCTCGGTGCACCAGAAGGTCAGGCGCGTCTCAGCGATTTAGTGGCACGCGGATTAGTGATTGCTCCACGCCGCGGTGGCGTTTATCAACCAACGCCTGCAGTGAGTGTGTGGAGCGGCGGACGAATTGACAAATTGTTGCGTGATATTCGATGACTGTTGATATTTCATGACGCTATTTCTTGACTCATCCGCGTTGTTGAGTGTTGCGATTGAAGGTCGTGGTCGACAAGTGGTAATTGACGCATTAGAGAATGACGCTCAATGGTGCGCGTCGGCACTTGCGTTATCAGAAGCATTGGCATTAGTACCACGACTCACCGATGAACAGATCTTGCAAGACGATGTCGAAGATGCGGTTCGTTTGTTATGGGACCGCATTCATGTTGTGCCGGTTGATCAGCTGTGTCTTGACCGTGCGGCAATGATTGCGCGCGAGCAACCCGTGCACATCAATGATGCGATTCATTTAGCAGCAGCCGATCGTTTGCCACGACCATTGCAGTTCATCACCTTTGATCCAGCGCAAATACCGGTTGCGCTATCAATGGGTTACGACGTCAT
>CAMAYS010000197.1:0-3238 GCA_945862545.1 Bifidobacterium breve
TTGCCAGTTGTGGCAAGTAAGACTTCACACAACACGAGGATGTTGTCTCCACCACGGATGGGATCGGGGCAAGTGAAGACTGGGTTCAATGCGCAGTCGGATGCATCGCCTGAGGCCTGGTTTGTCGACGAACCGTCGAAACCCCAACCTGGAGGTGTCGTGACATCATCAGCCAAGATCTTTGTTTTTGAGCGTAGAAGGGGCGTTGGCGCAGTGCCGTCGATCCAGATGTATTCGGCTTGATAGGCCACTTGGTCCTCCAGGGATTTTGATCCGGCGTTGCCGGGTTAGTTGTACGGGGCATTGAAAGGCTCGCAGGGGGGCATTTCTCGGTCGTTGCCCGATTGTGAACGCTGTGTGAACCATGACGGACCAAACAGCGCCAACACTTGGGTGAAAACCGTCCTTGAACGGTAACCGTTGAAGTCTCAGATGACCACACCGACGGCGCGGTTAGCCTCATCTGTATGGCAACTTTGCGAATCGGCCTGGCGCAGATGAACCCCACAGTGGGCGACCTAGCGGGTAATCGCGCCCTGATCGCCGGTCTATATGCCGAGGCAGTAGTTGCAAAATGCGACATTGTGGCTTTCAGCGAATTGTCCGTCACTGGATACCCACCCGAAGACCTTGTGCTGAAATCCGGCTTCGTGCGTGATAATCGAATCGTTCTTGAAGATCTTGCCAAACTCACTGGGTCCTGCATAGCGGTCATCGGTTTTGTTGATCGAGGTATCGGCGAACAAACATCTTCTGGCCAACCCGTGATTTATAACGCTGCGGCTGTCTGCTCCCATGGTGCGATTCACGGGGTGTACCACAAGCGCCATCTGCCGAACTATGACGTCTTTGACGAGGAGCGGACATTTGCCCCAGGCTCGGGCGAGCACCAGATTTTTGAGGTTGCTGGAATCAAATTTGCGGTCTCTATTTGTGAAGACATTTGGCGCGCCGATGGACCAGTTGCCGAGCAGGCTCGCAGTGGAGCGCAAGTCAATATCAATATCAACGGCTCCCCATTTCACAGTGGCAAATTGATGCAACGACAAGAGATGCTCAGTGGTCGGGCGCGTGAAAATAATTGTGCGATTGTCTATGTCAATCAGGTGGGTGGTCAAGATGAATTGGTCTTTGATGGTTCCTCAATGGTCTTTGATGCTGCTGGAAAAATGTTGGCACGTGCGCCGCAGTTTGCGACTGGTCTTACGGTTGTAGAACTTGATCTGGCAGGCACTACGAATGCACAAACCACTGTTGCTCCGATCAGTAGTCGGTATGAAGAAATGTACGGCGCGCTCGTTCTAGGAACACGCGATTATGTTCGCAAGAACAAGTTCACCGATGTCGTCATTGGTTTGTCTGGCGGAATTGACTCATCAATTGTCGCTGCGTTGGCAGTTGAAGCATTAGGTGCTGAACATGTGCACGGTGTGGCGATGCCTTCGCGATATTCATCTGATGGTTCCAAGACTGATGCTTATGCTCTTGCTGATGCTTTAGGAATCGACTGTCAAACTATTTCTATTGAGCCAGTTTTTGAGGCGTATCTTGCGATGCTTGCTCCTAGTTTTGCTGGGCGAGAAGCGGACCTCACCGAAGAAAACTTGCAGAGTCGGTGTCGTGGGCAGATTCTGATGGCATTATCCAACAAGTTTGGATGGATGGTTTTAACGACTGGTAACAAGAGCGAACTGGCTGTTGGATACTTCACGATTTACGGGGACTCCGTAGGTGGGTATGCAGTGATCAAAGACTTGTTAAAGACCGACGTCTTTGGTTTAAGTCGCTATGTCAACGAACGAGCAGGTCGCGAGATCATTCCCGAGTCAGTGCTCACAAAACCGCCGTCAGCCGAATTGCGTCCTGATCAGCGTGATGATCAAAGCCTGCCGCCCTATGACATTCTTGATCCGATCTTGGCTTTGTATGTTGAGCAAGATCGCACAGCCGCAGAGATCATTGAGTTGGGTCACCCGGAAGATATCGTGCGACGCATAGCGCGTCTCGTTGATCTCAGTGAATACAAACGGCGTCAGGGCGCACCTGGTGTACGCGTTTCCGAAAAGGCCTTCGGCAAAGATCGCCGACTTCCGATTACGAACGGTTATCGCGGTTAAAGAACCGACTTTTTGGTTGTACGGCTATAGGCAATCATGCACAAGATTGTGCACAAGGCCGAGCAGGCGCCAATGAACGCAGGAACATTGATGCCGAATGAGTCATAAGTGGCAGTGGCAATAACCGACATGCTGGCCCTACCTAATGCGCCGCCAGCGAGCACGATACCTAGACCGCGAGCGGGTGAATTAGTAATCAGATTTGCTCCGAGGGGCAACAAACTGACGATCGCGAATTCAAATCCGAGTAGGTAAATGCCCAATAAAATCAGTCCAGAAATCAAGTGATTATGTCCGACCGTGAGCAATAAGCCGGCTGGGACAATAAGCCCTGCGCCCAATATTGCACTACGTTCTTTGCCCCATAGATCAGTGCGGCGTGCGCTTGTGATCGATGCGAAAAGTTCGAATGCCCCAAGTCCAAAGGCCACTGCAGATATTCCTGCTTCAGTGAAACCAAATTCGTCGTCAAGCCAAGAACCGAAGGTGACGAACATTGTTTGACTTGCCGCCATCAAAAAAAACATCGCCCCAACAATCCAAAAGCCCTGTGCCGGCATCGGATGTTTTTGCGTTTGTTGAATGCGTTGAGAACCTACGACATCATGTCCATCAAGACGCGTGGCGACCAACACTGCCATTAGCGCCACACTGAGCGCTCCCGCGGCGTATCCCCAACGCCACGATGTTGCCGAGGCCACAAGACCCATTGATGTGACGCCGATGAGTAAACCAAGTGCCCAAGATGTTTCCGTGAGGCCGATGACCCGACCGCGTCGTTCGTAGTCCACATGATCATTCACCCAAGCGGTGAGTCCCATATCAAAAATAAATTTGCAGATACCGAGCAGCAAAATGCCGATCATGAAGACCCACAGCGATGGACTCGCCGCAGCCAAGGCAGTAGCTCCTGAAAGTCCGATGAGACCACCCGCCATTGCAGTGCGGCGATGGACGCGGTCCACATATGAACCAAGGATGGGAGCAATGGCCATCGTAATTTCGGTGAACATCAGGGCTAAACCAAGACGCGACAAACTGATATTAAAGTCGTTTGAAATACTTGCTAAAAATGGAGGGGCGAATCGAAAGCATCCATTTGTAGTCATTCGAGCAATGGT
>CAMAYS010000198.1:0-3227 GCA_945862545.1 Bifidobacterium breve
GCAACAGGAACCGAAACACTTGAAGAGGTCGCTGCGGACTTCGCTGAAAAAACTGGTGCTGGTCCATTCGTCTTTGCTCATCACATTGAACTCTCAACCTGTCAGGTCAACGGCCAACCTGCCTCCTTCGATCACTCCTCGGCCTACGGGTGGTGGGGCGAGATCATGGTTGAGTTAGTGCGCGAGCACACACCACCATTAGGTCCTATCGGCTCTGGTGTCCACCACTTAGCGTTCATCGTTGACAATCTCGATGACGCGGTGACTTGGTGCGCTGGCAAAGGCTGGCCACTCATACTGCGCGCTTGCACAAACGGTGGCCAAGAGTTTGTGTTCTGCGATGCCCGAAAACAACTGGGTCATTTCATTGAGATGTACGAAGGCTCGCAACGCCTCACAGAGTTTTACGCCTATGTTCGATCGTTAAGTGAACATCGCTAAACGATGCCCACTCACTGCTACATCGTTGAGTCGTCAATCCAACTACCGTGAAAGCCGAATGGAACGCGTTGTGGCAAGTGCACTCGCGCAACTGCCGGCTTGGACAAATCTGTGCCATCCAAGATGACCAAATCTGTTGAGTTTTTGGCGTCGTCATAGACAAAGCCCATTGCCCAACCCTCATCTTCAGCGGCGCTATTAGAGTCCTTGACAAAGACGAACTCACCAGGATGTGAATGTGCACCAAAATCATGCATTGTCTTGGAACCATCGGTCATGTCGTAACGAGCCACAACTCCGGGTTCGCCCATCGCGCCAGATCCGCCAGGTCGTGAACCTGCGACCCAACCGTAACGATGCTTCAAACCAACCACACGGTCATCAACTCGTGGGAACGCATGGGCCCAATCATCCATCTGAGTTTCGCGGACGGCGCCAGTCTTCATATTAAAAGCCCAACGGTGCATGTAGCAAGGCTCGAAGCTGTCCATTGATCCGCGCCACATTGAAGCATGTCGACCAACATCGCAGATGACTTCATCACCATCGACATAGGCATTGAGTGGGTGGAAAACATAGCAAGGGTCAACGTTGAACCAACGCACATCCTTGTCAGTTCCCATGCGCGGCATAATGCCGATCCGCGCACCGTAGTTGTCATCCCAACCAATAGGTGGAAGTCCTTGTTCTAACTTGTCAAGATTGAACACGACTGGCAAGTCCATAAAGATCGCATGATCGCGAGTGATCATGAAGTCGTGCATCATCGTTCCTTGAGGAACGGTGATATCGGCAGTGTGCACAAGTTGACCCTTGGCATCCAGCACGTGATAGGTCAGATAAGGAGCGACTGCGCCGTAACCGAAGAAATGGAGTTCATTTGTTTCGGGACACAGTTTCGGATGAGCCGTGAAGGCAGTCTTCAGTTTTCCACCGAAGTCATCGCAAGCGATGGTTTCCAATTCTGGGGTCAACTCCCAAGGAAGGTGACCTTCTTCAAGAGCCCAGATGCGACCAGCGTGACCGAGCACATGAGTATTCGCAGCGCTCGCTGTTGGATCAAACATGGCTTCCATATCCATGGCGTCCAAGCCCTTAGCTAATTTTGGTGTCCGCACATAACGGTTGCGATACCACTTCGCCTCGCCTGCCTCAATGCGAATGCCGTGCACCATTCCGTCGCCGAAGAACCAGTGGCCGGCTGTGCCGCTCTTGGGATTTGAGCCATTGCGAACATACAGTCCGCTGAGGCTTTTCGGAATCGATCCCGTGACACGCAAATTTGTGTCAGTGACTTCGTTGAATACCGGTGCATAATTACCCGCAAGAAACCAAGGTGTTTTTTCGGCTGCTGGATTGTCAAGCATGTCAGTCATTACTGTCCCCCATCGTTGTTGTGCTTACTAAGAAATTTCTCGGCGTAATGGCAACCACCACTGCGCAATTTCCGCCCGAAAGCGCTTGGCATATACCTGAGTTAACTTATCTAATGAAGCACCCAAGTCCTGTGCATGAGTGCTCGGTAATTCTGAGGCGCCCTGTACGGGGTCCACCCATTCCAGTCGCAAATCCGCCACCACGGCCCCAATCAGAGGTGAGGCTGACTCATGATGCTCACTCGTTTGGTGGGCGATAAAGGCCGAGAAGTCACTAAATGACAGCAATGTGTAATAAGTCTGTGGCTGAGCACCGCGCCAGTATTCGTAGCGGAGAAGTCCCTGCTCATGGGCATGACTGGCGCGAAAGAGATCTTCGGCAATGGCTTCGAAGCGCTCTTCACATCCAGCAATGACTGTGATGTGGGCGAGAATCGTGGCCATCAGCGTTGCCTTGCGGTTTCAGCCGACAAGATCATTGCTGAGTGTCCATAGTTGGGCTGCCCGATCGCTATCCATGGCCCGACGCACGACTCCAATATCGGCTTGAGAGTCATTGTCCACGATCGGTGAAACATTGCAATCTTCACAGTATTCACCGCCACGACCGTTCAATAGCGCCGAGGTTGCCACCCACACCGATGTCGCCGCCCCTTGCTCTGGCGTTTTCCAAGCCATCGCTGTAGGTCGCTCACTCAGGCGCTCAATCAAACTTGTCAATACCTCGGGAGTCATATAGCGACTCAGTTCAGTAGCAATCACACCGGGATGAACTGCAAAGGCGCGGACGCCTTGATCCCGATAACGCTGATCAATCCCGACAGCATGAAGCACATTGCAGGTCTTCGCCGCGCCGTATGCAAGGAATGGTTCGTAAGCCCGGTTTTCAAAGTTGTAGTCGGCCAGATCAATGTCACCGGCACGATGCCCTGCCGAACTCAAAACAACGACTCGTGCTGGAGCCGATTTGACCAAGAGAGGCAACAATTCACGAGCCAGCAAGAAGTGGCCTAGATGGTCCACTCCGAACTGACTCTCAAAGCCATCGATTGTTTTTTCTTGAGGAGTCGCCATGATCCCCGCATTCAAGATGAGACCATGGAGAGGTACGCCACGAGCGACAAATTCAGATGCTGCCGTACGGACCGAAGCCAGCGAACCCAGTTCGATTGTCAAGGTTTCTAGGCGGGCCTGCGGATGCTGATCTTTGATTACGGCAATCGCTGCTTCATTCTTCGCTGCATTGCGCGCTGCCATCACCACTGTGGCTCCACTGGCAGCTAACGCCCGAGATGTCTCAAGGCCAAGTCCCCCAGATGCTCCCGTGACGAGATATCGCTTACCACTCAGGTCAATACCGCTCAAAACTTCGTCTGTCGTTGAAGAGGCTGAGAATCCGCTGGAAGTTGT
>CAMAYS010000199.1:0-3198 GCA_945862545.1 Bifidobacterium breve
TCTCGCTTAGATGTCGGGATCACCGATTTAAATCGTGAGGAGACCGACCTCGCGCCCCTCATCACTCGCATCGCTGGACGTTACGGCATTGACGACATCATCATTGAGGTCGCTCCCGACTCACATGGTCTGGCCTCAGTGGATAAAAAAAGATTTGAGCGAATTATGGCCAACCTCTTGGATAATGCCCGCATTCACGGTGGTGGAGTAAGTCGTGTGTCTATCGAAGTCGGTGAACGGCAAGCGACGCGGATAGCCGTTGAAGACAATGGGCCTGGTGTGACACACAATGAAAGGGCACGCATCTTTGAACGATTCGCCCGTGGCTCTGCTGGTCGCTCACGATCTGGCGGTACTGGTCTCGGTCTGGCCCTCGTAGCTGAACATGCTCGGGCACACAACGGACTTGCATGGGTTGAGGATTCGCCAAATGGTGGAGCCCGATTTGTCGTAGAGTTCCCCGAGGTTAAATCATGATTTCTTCTCATCGTCTCACAAATACCTTGATGGGCATCCTCGGTGTTTCATCGTTACTGTCGTGCACCATCCCCGATAGTGGCTCTGTGCAGTACGTCGACCCAGCCAATATCCCGTACGAACTCAATACACCGAGCAGCACCACCATCACCACGAGCACATCCACTTCAACGTCCATCGCATTACCCGTTGAGTCAAGTACACCCGAAACATCGACGATTCCGGTGGAGTCTGTCAGTCTCTTTTTTGTGGTCGCCAACCAAGTGATCCCGATTGAAAGATTTATTCTTAGCCCTGTCACTCCCACTCAAGTCTTGCTTGCTCTTTCAGAGGGGCTACCTGAAGGCGATGTCGCCATTGGTTTACGCAACGCGTTACCTGATGATTTTCTTGTGCTCGTTGACTTACAACGCGGTATTGCCACAGTGGACCTTTCGCCAACCTTCAGTTCGCAAGTTCCAGGTGTCGAACAACGGTTAGCGATTGCACAAATCGTCTTAACATTGACTCGTCGTTCTGGGATTGGTCAGGTCGCTTTCACCACCAATGGCCGCCCACAGATTGTTCCTCGGGGCCGAGGAGATCTCACATCTGCTGGTGACCTTGTGACCTGTGAGGATTATTCAAATCTCTTGCCAACTGGCTTCTCCTGCTGACTGTTGGACCTAACTAGTAACCCAGACGCTGAACTCGATCCGGGCGACGTTGCCAATCTTTATCAACTTTGACATGCAATTCGATAAACACACCTGGCGGTAACTGCTCGCGTACGGCAATACCGACTTTCTTCAGAACGAGACCACCCTTGCCAATGACCATTCCTTTTTGACTTTCGCGTTCAACAATAATCTCAACACGAATACGCGGCCATTCCCATTCAGTGACTCGCGTGGCAATGGAATACGGCAGTTCATCGTGAGTGGCAGCCAGTAACTGCTCGCGTACTAACTCAGCAACGAAATCAGCTTCAGGGAGATCACTCAAGATATCGTCGGGGTAATACATCGGTCCCTCAGGCATACGTTGCGAAATATGTGCCACCAATTCAGCCACACCGTGACCTGATTTTGCCGAGATCGGAAAGTATGCCAAAGCGTCAAGACCTGAAGAGGCGATGAGTTGTTTAAATACTTGATCTTTACTTGCGATGTCGGTTTTGTTGACCACGATGATGGTCTTCGTGAGGTCAAGGCGATCAGCGACCCATTGATCACCAGATCCAAATGGCATCGTTGCGTCAATCACCAAGCATGCGACATCCACATCAGCGATGCTTCCAATCGCAGCGGCATTGACACGTTCGCCCAAAGCCGTCACTGGCTTATGCAGTCCTGGCGTGTCGACAAAGACGATTTGGCTATCTGGACGCGTCAGGATGCCACGTACTTGACGTCGAGTGGTCTGCGGCTTATCGGAAACAATGGAGATCTTCTTGCCACAAATGGCGTTCACCAGCGTTGATTTACCGACATTAGGGCGACCAACAAGAGTGACAAAACCAGAGCGCATACGCAGTGAACGCTACCGCCGTTGTTCAACGGCAGAGGTTTTATTGCCAAAGAGTCACATAACAGACCACAATGTGCCACTCTAGAGAGATGACAAGAAAACGTTCGCACCAACAATTAGACCGGCGTACTTGGTTTGATCGCATGCAACCACAGACTTTGCAGATCGCCACGTGGCTGTTGTATTTGAACGGTTTTTTCGCATTCGTCGCCTTCTTAGACAAGTCCGACTGGATCGGCGTCGCGAGAGTGAGCAAGGGAGCACTTGGGCTGGTAGTAGGTCTCCTAGTGGTTGTGTCCTTTATCGGTGGTGGGTTCTTGATGGCCAATGGTCGGCGCATCGGTTATTACTTTGCACTCTTTGCCGCCTTTTCCCCTTTCCTCCTTCGGTTGTGGATTCTCTCCCCCTTTGACCAATACGGACTCATTGACAAACTCACTGGGCAAGACACTTTTGGGGTCATCTTTGAAATTGCTTTGTGCGCCCTTCTTTTGCATCCGCACAGCCGCGAGCATCAACGAGTCTGGTATTCGTGACTAAACTCGTCTCATGAGCGCACGAGTAATTACCGGAATCGAAGGACTGAAAAGCAATGTTGGCCAACATCTTGGTTACAGCGAATACCTTGAAATCACGCAGGAGCGAGTTCAACAGTTCGCCGAGGCCACTGGTGACTTCCAGTGGATTCATATCGATGTTGAGCGGGCGAAAAGTGGTCCGTTTGGCGGACCCATCGCTCATGGCTATCTCACGCTTTCGCTTGGACCAATGCTCTACCCGACCGTGGTCCGCATTGACGGTTTTTCCATGGGTGTCAACTACGGTGCAAACAAGATTCGTTTCCCATCGCCAGTACCAGTCGGAAGTCGAGTCCGCCTCGGTGTGAAATTGCTTGAAGTGGAAGAAATCGCAAATGGCGTGCAGATGACGATGGAGTTCACCTTTGAGTGCGAAGGTTCTTCGAAGCCTTCTTGTGTTGCGGAAATTATTTTCCGTTCGTATATCTGATCAACGAATTCGTCTGACAACCACATCGCAAGCGGGTCAACGGAAGTTACTCATCACCTTTTGAGCAAACAGTTCAATTGATTCCGTTTCAGGGTAATCAGCACTCCACGGTATGAATCCGCTACAGCCAAGCTTGAGATAAGTAGCAACCTTGTCGGCGACCTCATCGGGAGTTCCCACAAGGTTGCCGTTACGCCATTCGTC
>CAMAYS010000200.1:0-3157 GCA_945862545.1 Bifidobacterium breve
GCCTGGCGCTCTGGTTCATACAACGAGTTCATCTATAACTTCTTCAAGTCGCTGAGTGTCGAACGGATGCAGCGCACCGAAGCAGAAGCACTCAAGAAATTCATGCGACCTGAGCCAAGTGAAGAAATAACTATCGGTGATTACATCGTCGAACGGTTCTGCCCGCATCGCCAAGCCGACCTCGGAGTCTTTGGTGAACAAGACGGGACGACATTGACCTGCACTTTGCACGGCTGGAAATTTGATCTGGAGTCAGGTGAATGCCTCACAGCGGATGACAGAAAATTGCGAGTTCGTCGGGCCTCTGAACCTATTTGACGAGTAGTAAACGGTAGGCAAAACGATAAGTGCCAGCAGCGATCGCATGACGCGGATGAATATCTGGTCCACAACTGGCTGTGCCGACACCTCGGTGGGCAATATCGAGATGGACCACTAGTCCTTCGCGACGTCTCAACTCGGTGACGTCTGCCGCTGCAAACAAATCCTCGTCACGATGATGAGTAGCGGACATATGTAAGGCAACCGGACGCAATGCTTCAATTCTTAAGCGACGACCATCGCGTGAGCGAATAATTTCCATCCATCGACAATCTGTTCGCAAACCGAATTCTTGCGGCAAAATATATGGCAATTCATCGGGCTCAGATTCCCAAATATCAAGCAACGCTCCCGAATTTCGATCTGGCATATTCTCCAATGGACCGCGTCCAAACCAACGAATCTGATCAAAACCCACTGGCATTTCAAAGACCACTCCAATGCGGGGAAGATCTGCTAGCTCTTCGGGGACAACGACCGTGTGGTCATAGATGACAGCGCCGTGAGTATCAACATAGGAATCAAAAACATGCTGCACTAATGACTCGGCTGGCTTGCTATCGATTCCCGCCTTCAACCATTTGCCGAGAGCCCCTCCATTGCCGATGAGCTTGAAGCCATCATTGTCCGTTGCAGCACGCCATAAATTGAGTCGCGGAGGACTACCCAACAGAACATCAATCTCAGCGCGATCACTGTGTGAAACACGTTTGGGCATCGTTGGAAGTTTTGCTTCGCGCACCACGATCTGGTCCCATGCCACGAGATGACCAGCACCACACCATGGCGTGGCTTTTTTAGTTTCCCATCTGAAATTGAGGAGAACCTCACCATGATTGGACTTGGCCTCAACGAGATTGATGGGCGGATCAATCAACAGTGATTGACCAGGGTGCACATCGGGCGACCATGAACCTGATGAGAGAATCTGACCGTCAACAGTCATCTCCCAGAATCCACGCAACCACGCCAAATTCCTAAAAGACTGACGGTTAGTCACTCGCAATTTCCATCCAGTTTGTTCAACCGAGACGGGACGATGAACCCACATCAATTCCTGAATCGCAGGGTGGGGTTCGCACTCTGGGGAAACCAAACCATCGGCAACAAAGTTTGCGTCATGTGGTGTGTCACCGAACTGGCCGCCATAAGCGAAACGTTCAATGCCATTTTTTGCGACTTGGCGAATGCCGTGATCTTTCCATTCCCAAATGAACCCACCTTGAAGTACCCGATGTTTATTGAAGGACTCCCAGTAATCCGATAGACCGCCGTTCGAGTTCCCCATGGCGTGACTGTATTCGCACAAGATCACCGGGCGCGTTCCCAAGGCACCGTCGGCGTACCAATCCAAAGCCGTCACCGGCGGATACATGGGACACACCACATCGGTCGCTAGTCCGAGTCCGTCGCTCCAACCTCCGTGGAAACTTGCTCCTTCATAATGCAAGAGCCGAGTCGGGTCCACTCGTCGGATATACGCCGCGCATGCCTCATGATGTTCGCCGTATCCAGATTCATTGCCGAGGCTCCAGATAATGATGCTCGGATGATTGCGATCACGTTCAATCATTCGCGAAACTCGTGAGAGCCATGTGGCAGAGAATCGTGGGTCGTGACACAAACTGGTATTGAAGGCATGGCTCTCAATATTTGCCTCATCAATGACATACAAGCCGTATTCATCGCACAAGTCATAAAAGCGATGGTCATTGGGATAATGCGATGTTCTCACGGCATTGACATTGGCTTGTTTCATCGCCACGATGTCTTGGCGCATATCTTCAACCGTCACTGCTTTACCTCGATCAGGGTGATGATCGTGACGATTCACACCCATGACAGTGATTGCTTGACCATTGACACTCACTAAACCATCTTTGATTTCAACTCTCCGAAATCCAATGACTTGAGCAACGACTTCTGTGACTTCCTGATCAGGGTTCAGCAGTTCGCACACTAAGCGATAGCGCGTTGGCATCTCCGCGGACCAAGGTAAAACTCTAGGCACTTCAACAGTGGTCGTAGCAAGATGACCAGAAAATAGATAAGCCTGTAGATGCCGATACGGAAAAATTTCTTTCTGCACGCGACCCAGGCGACGGCCATCAAGAGTTTCAATCCACGTTCGGGCACTCCAACCACGAGCGATGGCTTTTTCGTCAGCACTGCGAATTCGTAATGTCGTTGTTGCTCTCGCCACTCCCGAGTCCGCATCCCAGTCCGCGACGACATGAACTTGATCAAGATGCACGAGAGCCCGTGACTCCAGAAATACTTCACGGTGTAGACCCGCCATCCACCACTGATCTTGATCTTCAACATACGACTGTGCGCTATAACGCGGCACCATAATGGCCACAGTATTTTTTCCTGTGACGAGAAAGTCGCTGATGTCATATTCGCTGGGCAGGCGGCTATCTGTTCCATAGCCAACAAAACTTCCGTTGATAAAAAGTGCGTGCACGCTTTCTGCGCCACCGATATGAATAATAGTGCGGCGACTTTTCCATCCACGCTGCACCGTGAAAGTTCGCCGATACACACCCGTGACATTTTTTCCTGGGACTTCTGGCGGACGCAAAGCAAAGGGCATTTGCACATTCGTGTAGTGCGGGAAGTCTCCAGTCCCCTGCATCGTCCAGTTGCCAGGGACTTCAACTGAAAGCCAACCGGCCTTCGAAGACAAGGTCGTTTTTACTGCAGTGTTCGGCACAGCATCAGGATTGGCCCATAACTTCAATTGCCAGGATCCATTGAGGTTTTGCCACCACGGTGACTCTTGACGTAGTCCGCGTACGCTCTCGACATCGATATGCGCTGTCATCACCTGGCG
>CAMAYS010000201.1:0-3131 GCA_945862545.1 Bifidobacterium breve
GATTCTGGTGCCCGAGGTCGGGCAATGGTTCCCTCGGGTGCAAGCACCGGCGAACATGAGGCCGTTGAACTGCGTGACGGTGGTCGTCGCTACGGAGGTAAGGGCGTGCTCACTGCGGTTGGCTTTGTCAACGGCGAGATTGAAAGTGCTTTGGTGGGTTGCGATGCTCTCGAACAACGCATGGTAGATACGGTTCTCAAGGATCTTGATGACACACCCAACAAGTCCCGCCTTGGCGCAAACGCAATGTTGGGAACAAGTCTTGCTATCGCAAAAGCTGCCGCAAACTCACTCGGTCTCCCTTTGTGGCGCTATGTCGGCGGACCGAACTCTCATGTCTTGCCAGTACCGATGATGAATGTGATTAATGGTGGTGCTCATGCCGATAACACACTTGATCTCCAAGAGTTCATGATTATGCCAATCGGAGCTCCGAGCTTTCGTGAGGCTTTGCGTTGGGGAACTGAAACGTATTACCAAATAAAAAAGATTTTGCAATCCCGCGGTTTGTCCACTGCCGTGGGCGATGAGGGTGGATTCGCTCCCAACTTGGCAACCAATGAAGACGCCATCAAAATTTTGCTCGAAGGAATTACTGCTTCAGGCTTTACACCTGGCACCGACATTGCCATTGCTCTCGACCCCGCCATGAGCGAAATCTACAAAGACGGTTGCTATCACCTCGCAGGCGAGGGCAAGGTCTTAACTAGCGATGAACTCGTTGCTTACTGGGCTCGTCTCGTCAACACATACCCCATCGTCTCGATTGAAGATGGCATGGCAGAAGATGACTGGGATGGCTGGTCCGCTCTCTCACAAGAACTCGGAAGCAAAGTTCAACTCGTCGGGGACGATCTGTTTGTCACCAACGCGGCCCGTCTAGCGATGGGCATTGAACGCAAGATTGGCAACAGTGTGCTGATCAAACTCAACCAAATCGGAACTCTTACGGAGACGCTGGAAACGATCGAATTGGCATCCCGCCATCGCTACACCAGCGTGATGAGTCATCGCAGTGGCGAGACCGAAGATGCCACGATCGCCGATCTATCTGTAGCCACGAATTGCGGTCAGATTAAAACTGGTGCTCCAGCGCGCAGCGACCGAGTTGCCAAGTACAACCAGTTGCTACGTATTGAAGAGCAGTTGGGCGAAACGGCGGCATTTCGCGGTCGATCAGCCCTCGCCCCACTTGCTTGACCCCGTCGGTCTTGGCATGACGCCACTTACTGCTCTCAAACGGGCAGAATATAGGGATGTCGCGCGGGAATAAAACCACAAGCATTCCGCGAACTAAAACGCGTGCCAAGAAATCTCCGACAAAGAAGGCCCGCTCAAAAATAGCTTCGGCTGCAGATCACACCCGACCGACGCCGCGCTCTGAACGAATTGTTCCCAAAATTCTCGGGCGCGTTGCGATCGGTGTCGGCGCCCTAGTGGTCCTCATTTCCTTCGGTAACTCTTTCTTGGTCCTGCCCGCCACGTCCTGGTTTGGGCAACGGAGCGAAGTCTCTGGGCGGGAAAAAGAACTGGAGATTATTCGCAAGGCCAATGACGAACTGCAAACCGAAGTCGACCGACTCAAGACGACTGCCGGGGTGCAGGACGCAGCCCGAGATGAATTGGGCTTCATTTTGGCGGGTGAATCGCGCCGACAGATCATTGGCGACAACCGAGCACCAGTTGACCTCCCCAATGGCTGGCCGTACGATCTGATCACCCAAATCGTGACCATCAAGGTTGCCGAGGTGGTCGTTGAGGCTTCTCAGCAGACCCCCTGAGACCCATCAAAATCGTAGTTCGACAGTAATGGTGAGCGCTTCGTAGGAGTAATGTCTGAGTTGTTGGGAGCAGTTCTCAGCACTTGTACACAGGGGTTCAATCGTGACTGGTGGCAGCATTCTTGGTAATCGTGTTCTTCGCAAAGAAGATCCAAAGTTTCTTACAACTGGCGGCGAGTACGTCGATGACTTGCTGAATGAGCCGCGCCTTGTGGGTGGCCTTCACGTCACGTACGCCCGGTCCTCGGCAGCTCACGCCCGCGTCTTATCAATCGATACCTCAGAAGCAGAATCAATGCCGGGTGTCGTCGCAGTTTTCACCGCAGCCTCACTTGACTTGCAGCCTGTACCAGCGGCCTTCAACCCAATGGTGGCGCGCACACTTCTCGCGAGTGACAAGGTGCGATATGTCGGTGAGCCAATCGTGGCTATCGTCACCGAAACTCGTGAACAAGGTGAAGATGCCGCTGAGGCAATCATCGTTGATTACGACTACCTCGAAGCGTTCGTTGACCTTGAAACATCGATGGCAAGTAGCACACATATCTACGAATCCGCTGGAAGCAATGTTGTCTTTGATACAACTGCGCTTGGTATTCCAGAAAACACCGGTGACGCGTACTTTGAAGGTTGCGAAGTCATCGTCAAGGGTCGCTTCATGAATCAGCGCGTTGCACCTTGCCCGTTAGAAGTTCGTGGTGCTGCTGCCGTATGGGGTCGCGATGGTCGGCTCACACAATGGCTTTCAACTCAGCATGCCCAAGGCTCCGTCGCTCCGATCGCTGCCGCTAACGGTGTCGCCGAGAAAAAAGTTCATATTCTCACCCCCGATGTTGGTGGCGGATTTGGAGCCAAGATTGGTGCATATCCAGAAGAACTTCTGCTCGGTGTGATCGCCAAGAAAGTTGGTCGTGCGGTGAAGTGGCGTGAGACGCGCAGCGAGTCAATGGTCGCTCTTGGCCACGGTCGCGCGCAACTGCAGTACATCACTTTGGGTGGAACTAAAGCCGGCAAAGTCACCCACTACCAGTTGTGGGCGATTCAAGATTCCGGTGGATTTGCTGATATGGGAACGATCTTGGCCCCATTCATGACTCGCCCTATGTCAAGTGGCGTGTATGCAATTCCCAATATTGAATGTCGTACGACCTCGGTGGTCACCAACACCACTCCTGTTGTGGCTTACCGCGGCGCTGGCCGTCCCGAAGCAACGGCAGCGATTGAACGCGCTATGGATCTATTTGCATTTGAGATTGGTATGGATCCCGCTGAAGTCCGAAGGATCAACTTGATTCCCAAGTTCCTTGAGCCACACACCACTGTCGTCGGTCAGACATACGACGTTGGCGA
>CAMAYS010000202.1:0-3117 GCA_945862545.1 Bifidobacterium breve
TGCACTCTGCTGGCGAAAATCGTGCCTTAACTCAGGTTCGTGGCTAGCCTCAATCCCATGGCTGGCAACCCACTCACCGACCCAAATTGGGCTACGGAATTCACGCAGACGATTGTCGAGAGCATTGACAAGGTTCGCAATCGTACGACCAAACCGATTGTCATGATCGCCCGCGGTTTGGTATTCGGATTATTGATTGCTTTCCTCGGAGTCATGGCTCTTGTGTTACTTCTGGTTGGGTTTTCGCGGGGACTCATCAATCTTCTTGAGTGGCCTTTTGATCACGATTCAGCGGTATGGATGTCCCATCTGATCGTTGGTTCTTTATTAGTACTCCTCGGCGCGATCTTGATGATCAAGCGCCAACGCAAGGAAGGCGTGTAAGTGTCCACTCATCACCATCTCATCATTATCGGTTCGGGTCCCGCTGGATTGACTGCGGCCATCTATGCCGCACGCGCCAACCTCGCCCCATTTGTTATTGAAGGTGAACCGAGCAGCACGAGCGATCAACCTGGTGGTCAATTGATGCTGACAACAGATGTTGAAAACTTTCCCGGATTTCCCGAAGGCATTATGGGTCCCGAATTAATGATGCGCTTTAGAGATCAGGCAGCGCGCTTTGGGGCCACATTTTTGTCGGGCAAGGCAACGTCGATTGAGTTCGGTGAACGCCCACTCAAAGTTCATGTTCGCGATGAAGTTTTCACAGCCGATTCAGTGATTATTTCTACTGGCGCACAAAGTTTGATGCTTGGCCTAGAAGCTGAAGAACGCCTGATAGGACACGGTGTTTCAACCTGTGCAACATGTGACGGATTCTTTTTCCGAGGTAAGGAAATCGCTGTCGTCGGCGGCGGAGATTCCGCCATTGAGGAAGCAAACTTTCTCACAAAATTCGCTTCAAAAGTGACGCTCATTCACCGACGCGATTCGTTACGGGCAAGCAAAATTATGCAAGACCGAGCTCTCAATAATCCAAAGATTGAAATGTTGTGGAACACCGCCGTCACTGAAATTGTCGGCAAGGATCAGCTTGAATCAATTTCATTGCAGAACACTGTGACCGCAGAGCGCAGCAGTTTGGCTGTGGCTGGATTGTTTATCGCCATTGGACATCGCCCGAACACCGATGTCTTTAAAGGTGTGATCGACATGGAAGACAGTGGATACCTCATCACTCGACCAGACAGCACGTACACCAATATTCCTGGAGTCTTTGCCTGCGGAGATGTGAAAGATCACGTCTATCGTCAAGCGATTACTGCTGCTGGATCAGGTTGTATGGCAGCCATTGACGCCGAACGTTGGCTTGAACAGCAGCACTGAGCCAATCGCGGTAGGCTCTGTTCTCTCGCAACATCAATGAAAGGACACGACATGGCCGATGGCATCGTGACACTCACTTCTGGAACCTTTGATGAAACAGTTAACTCATCATCAACCCCTATCGTTGTTGACTTTTGGGCTGAATGGTGCGGACCATGCAAGATGATCGCTCCCATCCTTGGTGAAATCGCTACTGAAAAAGCAGGGCAAGTCACCATCGCCAAACTCAATGTCGATGAGCATGGAGATATCGCGCAGCGTTACGGAGTGATGAGCATTCCTACATTGTTGGTTTTTAAAGACGGCGAAATCGTCAAGCGCCTCGTGGGTGCAAAAGGCAAAGGACAGCTTCTTTCGGAGCTGGAGGAATTTCTCGTCTGATGGCTCTAGCCCCCGGAGATTCGGGTGAGGCTGTTCGTCAACTACAACGGCGCCTCGGTGTTGCCGGCTATTTGCCAGCAAACATTGCGTCCGCTGATGTGTACTGCGCGCAGACGCAACAGGCTGTGAGTGCTTTTCAAACAGAGAGTGGTCTTCCCGCAACTGGTCTATGTGATGAAGACACGTGGACTGCTTTATTAGAAGCGTGGTGGAATCTAGGTGATCGGCCGCTTGTGTTGCGAAGCCCAAACTTACGTGGCGATGATGTCACAGAATTGCAAAGGATCTTGTCCCGCTTAGGTTTTGATTGTGGACGTATTGACGGAATTTTCGGCCAGAAACTTGATCGGGCATTAAATCACTTTCAGTTAAATGCAGGACTTGAAGTTGATGGGGTTTGCCATCAAGATACGGTCACCGTTTTGCGTCGTCTGTCGCGCATGACTGGCGATGGTCCTGGTATCGCCTATGTTCGCGACGCCGAGGAGGCGCGTTATGGTCAGCCGTTAGTGGGGCGGCGCGTTGCTGTCGGTCAGTTTGGTGATTTTGATGAATTACGCGAAGCCCTCAATGGGGCGTTGCGAGAACACGGAGCAATGCTCATTGACTTGCCTCACAGCGACTCCACCGAGCAAAGCCGAACTGCCAATCTTCTCGGAGCTGATGTGTACGTGGGTTTTGAATCTTCACCCGAACGTGAATCGCGCATTTCTTATTATGCAGTCCCATCTTTTGAATCTGCAGGTGGTCGTTCGTTAGCGCAGTTAATGGAAAGACACTTACGCGATGTGGTTCCACGAATCGCAATCGAGGGCATGCGCTTACCGATTTTGCGGGAAACAAAAATGCCAGCAGTTTTAGTGACCTTGGGTCCTACGGAAATGATGATCCCAAGAAGTACACGAATCGCCGAGGCTATTTTCTTAGCGTTATCAGCCTGGGCCCCTTAAAACAGGGATATTCACTAGTTATCCACAGCCTTTTCCCCACCTTGTGCGAAACCTTCTCGCGCGACTAGAGGGTTATCCCCGCACTCAAAGTCTCAACTACTTATTGAGACTTTTTCTAATCTGAGGGCTGAACGCCCATCATTAAGTAGTACAAGCGCTCAAGATCCTCAAGACCTGCGAATTCGACAGTGATTGCGCCCTTCTTAGCGCTCATCTTGACCGACACCCGGGTGGCAAGATATTCCGAGATTCTGCTTTCAAGTTCCAGAAGTCCAGCAGGAGGAAGTTTGCGAGGCTTGGTTTCGGTACCTGTTCCTGGCTTGACGCCCTCCCCCACATCAATGTCACCGCCTCGATCACGAATGGCTTCTTCCACGGCTCGAACCGACCACCCTTCTTTGACGGCTCGCCGCGCTAACTGTTCTTGGAATGTTCGATCCGGCGTTCCGAGGAGTGC
>CAMAYS010000203.1:0-3065 GCA_945862545.1 Bifidobacterium breve
GGTTCGCAGGACAAATCACGTGAGATCCTGGAAGCCATCAGCGATCCACAAGTACGAGTCATTATGCACACAGTGAATCAAGGCAAAGGCGCTGCTCTGCGCACAGGCTTTTCGCACGCAACCTCAGAATTCTTCATTGTGCAAGATGCCGATCTGGAATACGACCCATCCGAATACCCTTTAGTGCTTGAGCCGTTACTTGACGATCGTGCAGATGTCGTCTTTGGATCACGCTTCTTGTCTGGACGACCGCATCGAGTTTTATACTTCTGGCACAGTCTTGGAAATCGTTTCCTGACGCTGATGTCAAATATGTTTACCGACCTCAACCTCACCGACATGGAAACTTGCTACAAATGTTTTCGCCGAGAGGTCATACAAGCGATTGACATTGAAGAAGACCGCTTCGGATTTGAACCGGAGATAACGGCCAAATTAGCCAAGCTACGCCTGAGGATTTACGAAGTCGGGATTTCTTATTCCGGACGCACATACGACGAGGGCAAGAAGATTGGCTGGCGCGATGGCGTGCGGGCAGTTTATTGCATCGTGCGCTATTCAAAAGTTGGCGACAAGTTAATCCCGCTCCTCAATCGCTAACTTTTGGCGCGATGCAGCCAAGAGTTCAGCATCTTTCGAGATTGTCCAAGCCGATGGAGAGCGCCCCACCGGGTGACCAAAAGCATTGATTCAACAATAATGCGACCAGACATTTTTGAAGTTCCCTTTTCACGATCAACAAACATGATCGGAACCTCGGCAATAACCAGTCCTTTGCGCGACAATCTCACGACCAATTCAGTTAAGAAGGCGTAGCCCTCAGCCGCCGTGGTTTCTGGGGCAATCACCCTGAGAGCTGTCGCTCGATACGCGCGAAATCCTGAGGTGCAATCACGTACCTGAACTCCCAAGATTGCCGCTGTGTAGAGGTTGCCCCATTTCGAGAGCAATCGACGGTGAATCGGCCAGTCCATGGTTCCACCGCCGTCAACATAGCGTGATCCAATAACTGCATCTGACCCTGCGGCAATAGATGCCAGCATCGCAGGTATGGCGTGCGGATCATGTGAGAAATCAACATCCATGGAAACGATGACGTCTACTCCCCTGTCAAGGGCAACAGTGAAACCTTGCCGATAGGCACTACCTAAACCTTGTTTGCTGGCACGGTGGAGTACCTCAATATTGCCCAACTTCAGGGCACACTGCTCCGCTATCGCACCAGTTCCATCCGGACTATTGTCGTCAACCACCAAGAAAAAGCCCTCTGGAAGTACTTCTCGTAGTTGCTGCAGCAGTCGAGCGATATTTTCACTCTCGTTATAGGTGGGTAGGACAACTGCAGTCAGCACGGTTACTTACTGTAGCGAGGTGACGGTAGTGCCAGGGGTGACAGCGTACATCGCGACTGGTTGGCCCAAAAGAATGAGCTGGCGAACCATCTCGGCAATGGGAGCGGGCAAGGCGGGTTCAGCAAATAATAACGAGGCTCCTGGGGTGTCAAGTGAAGGCACCAATTCACGGCGATCAGCGGCTATCAAACCGTCTCGAATATCATTCAGCAATTGCTCAGCGAGAATCGCCTCTTGGGCAGTACGCGGATCAACATAAGCAATTTTGGTCAACGCCTGATCAAGATCTGCACGGGCGATTGCCGGACCGACGACGACCCACAAAATCTCATCGACCGACATTTCGCTACGTACTCGGTGCGGTAATGCCGCCGCCGCAAAGAAAAATTCGACGCCCACATTAAATCCCTGCCGTTCAAGTTCCAAGAGGGATCCGAACCCTGTGGCATTCAAGGTGTAGGGGTCATACATCCGCAACAGATAGGAACTTTGATGATCAAGTCTCTCCATCGCTTGGGGAATGAGTTCACCCACTATCCGTGAATCTGTTGGACCAGGAAGATGCACTCGCTGATGTGCTTGCACAGCGCTAGTCACAAGCAACGCTCCCACAACCGCCACACCAAGAGCAGTCAAAAGTCTCTTTGCCTTGAGCCACTGCAAAATTCCGAACATTCGACACAGTGCAAAACACGAATGAGCGATTGTGAGGGCAGAAAGAATCCAGAACCAGCGAATTGTGTATTCAAAATATGGTCCGAAAATTCGCGATACGGAGACCATTGCCACGATGAGAAAACTGCAGAACATCATCTGCATTCGCAGTAAGCCCGAGAGACCTCGGCGACGCGCTAATAACGCTACGAATAAAATCAGCGCAACAAAGGCGATGAAACCCGGGTAGCGAGCCCAAGTTTCTGATGGAGCGTGAGCGCCTGGGCCCGTCAACCAAGGACCGAGAATGTTCATTTGTGTGGCGATCACTCGCACAGCCGAACCAAAAGCAATCGTGGGCTCTGAAGGCGAAGCAAAATGTTGCCACAGCACTGAGAGATTGCCTGGAGTGCGGCGCCACTGATCAAGAATAGAGGGACTCCACATTGCTAAACCAACTAATAGAGAAATACCTGCGGTTTGCACAATGAGCCTCTTGCGATGAACGTCATAGATGAGCACGCTGAAAGCTCCGAATAATGCTGCAAGCACGAGAGGCACATATCCCGCGTGACATTGAACGCAATAACTCCCTACCGCCACCGCAAGGATGAACATTGTGGAGCGTCTCTTCGGACTCGAACGAAGGACTGGTGTAACAACCTCCGCGATGAGCAACACAAAAACCATAAAGGGCAGAACCGCAAGCCAAGGGTTCCATGGCTCGATCATGAAGTCCGTTCCCGAGGATCGAACAATGCACAAGCTCACTAGGCCCGTCAGAGCGGCCAACAGGCGTCCCCCTCGCCTGTATGCCAACATGGCCGCAGCGAGGATAGCCACGATGTGCACGCTGACGACGGCCACCATCAACGCATCGCTGCTACGTGCCCCCAAGAGATACATCGGTAGCATCGCCACCCACAGTGCTGGACCAGGATGCGAACCTTGTGTCCCTGCGTCACCAACAATGCGTCCTGCCGCACCGACTAAAGGAGGATGAGCCAAAAAACCACGCATGTGCAATTCGGCCTGAGCCATATCACCTGCAGGAAACCA
>CAMAYS010000204.1:0-3059 GCA_945862545.1 Bifidobacterium breve
ATCACCTATCACACTGATGAGAAACCACACATATACCTTTTTCTCCGAGATAAGCGTCAACGATTCGGATCTGGAACTTCACACTCGAGCGTATTTAAGAACTTCCTCAGAGAAGCGTTCGCTTATTTCAACAGTTACTGACGGCCGAGTGCGAGCAACTGCGGCATCTAGGTCTGCACTTGCAACGAAAGCAGGCTCTAAGCCTTCCCTAATGCGATCAAAAGCTGCCGCTGCTGCCCTTTGCGAGGCAAGTTCAACGTCGCCCGGTGTATACCCTTGCGTCTTCAGTGCAAGTTCTTCAACATCAACTCCCTGATGATCTAAACGCGCCAGCGCCGCCTCCCAAAGTGAACGTCGTGCCGATAGGTCAGGGGGACCGATGGGAATGACTAAATCAAATCTTCCGGGCCGCAGAACGGCAGAGTCAATATCGGCGACAAAATTAGTGGCACACACCAAAAGATGACCGGGGGTTGAACGGAATAAAGGAATCATCTTCAGCAACTCGTTGACTACACCCTTAGTGGACGAATTGTGTTCTCTCGCCGAGGCGATTTCATCAAATTCATCAATGAATACCACTGCACGATCCAACTGCAGAAGATCGTTCATCGCTGACCGAAGTTCTGCGGACATCGAGTCAACTCCACTTTCCAGTTTGGACGGCAGCAACTCCACAAATGGCCATCCCAATCGACCAGCGATAGCTTTGGCAAAAGTTGTTTTGCCAGTGCCAGGAGGACCAAATAGAAGGACCGTTGCCGGGGCTTTGACACCAACCTTGCTGGCGGTCTCGGGGTCAGCTAATGGTGCAACAACACGACCAGCGATGATCTGCTTTTCCTCTTGCATTCCAGCAACGCGGTCCCAAAGCTGCCCAGAAAGAAGTTCGCCACCGTATTGATCAATGATCCGCATCGAAATCGGAGCTATTGGTTCAAGTTTTTCATACAACACAAGCCCGTGGGTTGGGGTAAACCCTCGATTCAAGAGTGCGGTTTCTCCCGCCTGGGCATTTGACAACAAAGCCGAAATTTTCCTCACACCAAGATGCAGAAACTTTTCTTCTAGACGTTGCAACATTGCTGACCCGAGACCTTGATGCCGCCAACTTGGGTCAATCATCACAACATTGATCCACGCATCATCTGCAACTGTGCGCGCTTGCACAATGCCTACAATTCGA
Source organism: Bifidobacterium breve (assembly GCA_945862545.1). Lineage (GTDB taxonomy): Bacteria > Actinomycetota > Acidimicrobiia > Acidimicrobiales > Ilumatobacteraceae > Casp-actino8. Next base: position 1,187 of record CAMAYS010000204.1, read on the forward strand.
TCGCTCTCAACAGCCACCACACCAGGCGCACCGCTTGCCACGTCATTCACAAACTGCGCGATATCGACAGACTTGGTGTCGGGGAGACCTCTGCACTCCTCTAAAAGGCGCACTGCAGGGCCGATGTCAGAGGGAAGAAAATCGCGAATCACGGGAAACACATATGCAGTATTTCACCTCTAAAACGCTTGTGTAAAGATCAGCACCCAATTGCTCAATAATTTATGCACTTCCTAGTGGAGCTGACTCAAGATTCACAAGCGCCCCTCAAGCGAGGGAGGAAAACGAAAAGGACGGGAGCAGTGAATACTGCTCCCGTCCTTTCATAACTAACTAACTAATTTGGTTCTAGCGCTCGTCGCCTGAACGCGCCTTAGCGATATTCAGAATCATCAAGCCGTACAGTGCTTTGGCGGTGATGTCAGCCACTGTGTACGCCAGTTGACGTGCAGTCTCGGCGCCTTGATGACCTTCGCTGAAAATTACTGGGAACAAGTAACCGATTGGGTAGACCATCCATGTCACCAACAAAATTCTTGTTGCGTTCTTGATTGAAGAAGCAACAGCGCCTGTCTCACGTGAACCAGAAGCCTTCAATTCTCCGGCCAAGACAAACAAAATGTAGGCAAATGGGATCATCGCAAGAACCCAGAACAACCACTTCGTGCTATCGCTCGTTGACACTTCACCTGGGTAACCAAGGCCAACCATCAAAACCGTTGCTGGGACAAGAGTCTTCAGCAAAGATTTGCGGCGGTCGGACGTGACACCGAGGACAATCAACAGTTCGATGACTAGCAATGGAACAGTGATCAACCAGTCTGCATAGCGGTAACCCTCGTTCATTTCACCGAGTGACCAACCCTGCCAGATGCGGTAGTAGTGATATCCAGCGATTCCGACAACAACTGCCGATACCGCTACTCCTGTTTGGTACTGCTTCAAAACGCTCTTGATCTGCGTGAGGAAGTACACGAACGCGCCAAACATTACGGCGGTTCCAAACGATAGTGCGTTGTACACGAGATTATTTAGAGTTGCATCTTCTAACATGACTTATCCCTCCTGATACGGCAGAGGGCCTGATGCCCCCTCGCCAACCCAAATAATAAATCGCTTTTTCTTCCGATGAGATATCCAAGTCCTAAATAAAATCATCTTTTTTGCCTCAATCCTTTGACCGTAAACACCAAGAAAGTGGCACGATAGAGGGGTGATCAAAGCGCTGAAACAGACCGTCCTCTTTGGTGCCGTAGCCATGGCCTTGATGGGGTCTGCGGGGTCGGTTTCCGCCTATTCCGCGAGCCCCCCGGAGGGCTCGGAACCCGTCGAAATGCAGACCCTCAGCCAGCAACCCCCGGACACCAATGACTTCATGGATCTTGAGCGGGACGTCACTTCGTGTATCAGTTCAAACCCGTTGCCAGGTTGCGGACGCCAGCCAACCAGCTCCGGTGATCGCGGTGGATGGCAACAACTCCTTTTATTTGCGATCATGTTTGGTGGAATGTCAATCATTTTTTGGCGGGTCTTCTTGGCTGTGCGCCTCCGTGATCGCCAGTCGACCTGATCACTGACCAGTGAATTTTGGCGGACGTTTCTCTAAGAAGGCCTGACGCCCTTCGGCGGCATCTTCACTTGCCCATGCCGCCAGACGGGCTTGCTCAACTTCTTGCATTGAAATCTCCATGCCGCCGAGTCTTTCGAGGGCTTTCTTGTGCGCCCGAATAGTCAGCGGTGCCAACTGCGACATTTCCTGAGCCCACGCCATGGCGTCATCAACAGTTCCGAGACGATGCACAAAACCACCCAATAGATCTTGCGCCAGCATCGGTTGAGCGGAGAGCAACATAAATCGAGCCGCACTCCAACC